>CAYNPF010000095.1:0-8159 GCA_964398895.1 uncultured bacterium | reverse complement strand
GCTCCTCCGGCAGGTAGCCACCGCGGTAGGAGTGGATCGTCCCGCCCAGCCCGGGGCGGATGCGCTCCAACCGCTCGCGGGCGTAGCGGTAGACCAGCTCGGCGGCCACCCGCGACTTGGTGAAGACCAGCGCCTGCGCGCCGCGCTCGATCAGCCCGGCGAGCAGCTCGGCGCCCTCGACGTTGGCCGAGCGCCGTTCGGCGCGGGTCTCGTCGGCGTAGGGCGGGTTCCAGAAGGCGAAGTGCCGCTCGACGCGCGGCGCGCCGTCGTCGTCCACCACCGTCAGGCTCCGCCCGGTCAGCGCCTCGGCCAGCTCGCGCGGGTTGCGGATCGTGGCGCTGCACATCACCACCCGGTACTCGCCGCCGACGTGGCGGACGACGCGCTCCAGCCGCCGCAGCACGTTGGCGACGTGCGAGCCGAAGATGCCGCGGTAGGCGTGGATCTCGTCCACCACCACGAAGCGCAGCCCGCGCAGGAACCGGCCCCACTTCGCGTGGTAGGGCAGGATGCCCTGGTGCAGCATGTCGGGGTTCGAGAGCAGCAGGTTGGCGCCGTCGCGCAGGCGCCGGCGGCTGGCGCCCGGCGTGTCGCCGTCGTAGACGCCGGCGCTCACCGCGCGCAGCAGCGCGGCGTCGCCGGCGGTCAGCCGGGCCAGGCTCTTGAACTGGTCCTGGGCCAGCGCCTTGGTCGGGAACAGGTAGAGCGCGGTCGCCCCGGGCTCGAGCAGCAGGCGCTCCAGCACCGGCACGTGGTAGCAGAGGCTCTTGCCGCTGGCGGTGCCGGTCACCACCACGGTGTCGAGTCCGCCGCGCAGCGCCTCGATCGCCTGCACCTGGTGGGTGTAGAGCCGCTCGATGCCGCGCGCCGCCAGCGCGTCGGCGAGCGGGGGCGGCAGCGGCAGCGCGAGCTGGCCGTGGCGGGCGGGACGCGCGGGCAGCACCTGCCGGTGCACGAGTGCCCCGCGGTTCTCGGGACGGCGCGCCAGATCCTCCAGCCACGCGGCCGGCGAGCCGGACGGGCGCGGCCCCTCGAGGAAGCGGCCGGGATGCGGTTGCATGGAACGACCTCGCGGACCGTGCGCAGGGGGTCCGTGTGGTGACGACGGGCGTGCTCGGGGACGCCGGTGGGTCGGGCGGCAGTATACGCGGGGACCCGTGCGGCCGTCCACGCCGCGCCGGGGGCCTAGTCGATCACGCGCGGGGCCGGAGCGATCGCGTCCACCTGCCAGCCGTCGGGGCCGCGGTCGAAACCCACCTTCCACGCCTCGCGCGGGCCGCGGTAGAAGATGATCTCGTCCTCGCGCTGGCCCTGTCCCGGCGCGATCCGCCACGGCGCCCGCGCCGCGGCCCAGCCCGCCTCGCGGGCCTGCGTCAGCAACGCCGGCCGCGTCACGCAGCGCAGCGCGGCGTCGTGGTCACCGGCGGCGAGGGCGTGGATGAGTTCGACGAAGGCGACGTAGGGCGAGGACACGACGTGATCCTCGACGCAGTGGAAGCCCTCGAGGTCCCAGGCGAAGCGCCGCTCGTGCACGACGTGCGGACAGGTGGCGCACTCCTCGAAGCGCGGCGTCGGCTGCCAGGTCCGCGTCGTCAGCTCCGTGCCGCCGTCGGCGGTGGGCTCGAACGCGCCGGTCCCCACGCCACCCAGTGAATCCGGACCGAGCGTCTGGGCCGGATCGAGCTGTGGCCCCGCCCGCCACACCAGGACGAACGGCTGTCCGCCGCCGCCCACCCGGCGGCTGAAGAGCGCGGCGATCGCCGGGCCGGGCGTCCCGCCACCCGCCGCGGCCCCGTCGTCCGCCGCCGGCGCGGCCGGCTCCGGCGGCGTGATGAGCCCGCGCGCGGCGAGCGCGACCAGGCCCATGCCGTTGCCCTCGATGGCGGCGGCCGAGAGGTTACCGGCGGCGTTCCAGAACACCCAGGGCCACGAGCCGGCCGACGGGTCGCTGCGCGAGAAGAAGTTGACCGCCAGCGCCCCCGGGGCCCCCGCGCATTCGGCACCGACGCCGAGCGAGTCGAGCAGCTCGCGCGCCCGCGACTCCCACGCACCGGACGGATCGGCGGTGAAACGTGCCCGCAGGTCGGCGAGCAGCAGCTCGGCGCTGGCGCGCGCCGCCTCGGGGCCGCCGGCGCCGGACCACTGCTGCTGCACCACCCGCGCCTGCTCGGCGAATGCGTCCCCGCCGGCCAGCGCCGAGTCGGCCGAGGCCGGCACGAGTTGCGGCTGGCGGCTGCAGCCCGCCAGCAGGGCGAGTGCGGCCAGTAGCAGCCCGGCCCTCCGGGCCCGAGCCCCCCGCACCAGCGCCGACGCGCTCACTTCGTCTTCCGCCCCGGCGTCGCCGGCCGGCTGCCGCTCGCCGGCGGACGAGTCGTCGCGCGGGACGGCGGCAGGGTGACCGACGGGTAGCGCTCGGTGGCCGCGCGCGGCTCGAACCAGTCCTCGATGATCCAGCGCCCGTCGCGGCGCCCGAAGACGACGTCGTAGCGCCGGGGACCGTTCGGTCCCTGGAAGCGCACCGCCAGCCGCCGCGGCCAGGTGGTGTTGGCCTCGCCGGATTCCACCTTCCACGGCGAGTGGATCGGGCGGCGGTTCCACCCCTGCGCCACCGCGGCCTGCACCTTCGCCGGGTCGCGCACCAGGCGCTCGGCCTGCGTGAGGTGGCCGTCGATCAACAGGCGCACGAACAGCACCAGGGTCGCGTAGGGCGTGGGCAGCAAGCGCTCGTCCTGCAGCTCGAAGACGCCCCGGCTCTCGATGAAGGTGCGCTCGGTGATCAGGTGGGGACACGAGGCGCACTCGGTGAAGAGCGAGTCGGTCGTGGCCCGCAGCCACGCGACCAGCTCGGGGCGCTCGTCGCCGTTGAGGTCCGCCCACTGCGCCTCGCCGACGCCGCCCAGCGTGGGCTGCATCTCCTCGTCCTGCTGGATGCCCCACACCGATCCGTCCGCCGCCAGGCTCAGCAGGGTGAAGCGCTGGTGGCCGTCGCGCGTCTGGTCCACGACGCCCCACTCGTAGGGATGCTCGGTCTCGCCGACCCACCACACGCGCATGCGCGGGTGGTGCCCGCCGCGCAGGACCAGGCCCTGCATGCGCAGGTCGCCCTCGCGGAGCCAGTAGAGGAAGCCGACCGACTCGGCCACCGGGTGCTGCGGGTCGTGCACGACCAGCAGCGCGAAGCGGGGCGAGGCGGGATTGGTGGCGATCTCGGTGGCGAAGCCCAGCGAGTCGAGCGTCGGCTGCAGGCTCGGCGCGAACCGCAGGTCGCGGCCTCCCCGGGCGCGCAGCAGCCGGCGGGCGATCAGCCCCACCTTCTCGTAGGCCGGGTAGTTGGCGCCGCCGGCGCTGTCGCCGCGGTTGGCCTGGAAGCCCGCCATCGCCTGGTGGGCCCACAGGCGCACCGAGTCGGCCGGCGGCGGCTCTCCCCCCACCCAGACCACCTGCTGGGCGAGCGCGGCCGGGACCGGACCCGACAGCAGGACGGCGAGGACGAGGACGAGCAACGGGAGCGGGAAATGCGGACGGGTGTTCACCGATGACGGGGCGTGCATGGAGTGGAGTAGAACGCCATTCGGCGCCGTCCCGTCAAGTCGGAAGCGACCACCGCCTGTGTGCTCCCGGCAAATTGTGGGCGGGACGGGTCCGGACGCGGTCGGTCGGCCCGCGCCGGCCGGCCCGCGGGGCGCCGGCGGGTGTTTGACAGGTCGCGCGCGCCGGCGCCTACAATGCACCCGTGGCAGGTGGTTCCGGGTGGGGTCTCTTGCAGGGAGGGGTCCGGGATGGAGTTGAGCTTCCCCGAGTGCCGGAAGTGCAACGAAGGCGTCCTGCTGCCGCTGTCCGACTACGGCCGGGACGGAGCGCCGATCACCTACAAGGCCTGGGTCTGCAGCAACCCCGCGTGCGGCTTCAACATCCGCATCGACAACGGGGAGATCAGCCTCGGCCGCATGATCGGTTCCTCGGACAAGTGAGCGCCGGACTCCCTTGATCCGCGCCATCATCTTCGACCTGGACAACACGCTCACCGACTTCATGAAGATGAAGGCGGACGCGGTGAGCGCGGCCATTGACGGCATGCTCGACGCCGGCCTGAAGCGGTCGCGCACCGAGCTGCAGGCCCGCATTGACGCGATCTACCAGGCGAAGGGGCTCGAGTACCAGCGCGTCTTCGACGAGCTGCTGATGCTGGAGCTGGGGACCATAGACCCCAAGATCCACGCCGCCGGGATCGTCGCCTACCGCAAGGCCCGCTCGGCGATGGTGCTCTACCCCAAGGTGCAGCTCACGCTGCTCGAGCTGGCCAAGCGCGGCATCCGGCTGGGCGTGGTCTCGGACGCCCCCCGCGCGCAGGTCTGGCAGCGACTGTGCTCGCTCGGCCTGCAGCACGTCTTCGACGCGGTGGTGACGTTCGACGACACGCAGGTGCGCAAGCCCGAGCCGGCACCGTTCCGCGAGGTGCTGCGCCGGCTGGGCGTCGAGCCGGCGGATTCCCTGATGGTGGGCGACTGGCCCGAGCGGGACGTGGTGGGTGGCAGGAGCCTTGGCATGAAGACCGTGTTCGCGCGCTACGGCGACACCTTCGGCACGGTGGAGTCGGGAGCGGATTACGACATTGACGACGTGTTCGAGCTGGTGGCCATCGTGGACCGACTCGACGGCGGCGCCGGTGTCCCGGGTGGCAGGAGGACGCATGAGCGAGGGTAAGGTCAAGACTTCGAAGGTCAGGATCCACCAGCCGCCGGAGGGCACCACCGGCCTCGACGGGCAGTTCCACGTCTACGTCTTCAACCCGGTGGACATCGAGTTCCTGCCCGGCCGCAGCTTCGAGACGGCGGAGCGCGCCGTGGCCTACATGCGCCACGAGCAGGAGCGCATCTACGCCGAGCAGGAAGCCGAGCCGGAGAAGTTCGATCTTCCCTTCCTCTCGTCCGATCCCGAGCTGATCGCCCGCGCCGGGCGCGACCCCGCGTACCTCAAGCGGCTCGTGCGCGACCTGACGTCCGAGGCGCGCGACCGGGCCCGTCGGCGCTGAGCGGGGATCCCGTGCTGGGGCTGGCCGTGCTCGCCGCGCTGCTCGCCGCGCCCCCCGCGGACACCGTGCTGCGCGTGCCCGGCACCGCCCTGCGCTTCGGGCTCGCCGACTCGGTGGTGGCGGTGCGCGGCTTCACCCCGGCGGGGGCCGACGCGCGCGATGGCCGCTGCCGCTTCTTCGGCCTCGACGCCGCCGTCCGGCTCGACTTCGCCCGTGGGCGGCTGTCCCGCGCCGAGATCCTCCTCGAGGGGCTCTCGCCGCACCAGCGCGACTACGTGCAGGACCAGCTCACGGCGATGGGCTACCGCCGCGTCGGCGAACGACTCGGCACCCGGGCGGGCGAGTGCCGCTGGGAGGGCGCCGTCCGACTGCAGCTCATCGGCAACGGCGGGAAGCTCCAGGTCGTGGCCACGCCGCCGCCGGCCCCCGTGCCACCGCTGCTGCCCGACACGTTGCACGTCCGCGAGCCGGATCGCCTCGCCCGTCGCAGCGAGGCCGTGGTGCTGGCGGCCCCGCCCTGCGCGGCCCCGCCCGACCGCCGCCCCGACGGTGCGCCCCCGCGCGTCCGCGTCCTGCTGTTGGTGGACACCGACGGCACCGTGCTCGAAGCGACCGTGATCCGCGGCCTTCCCACGCTCGACCCGGCGGCGCTCGATTGCGCGCGCGGCTGGCGGTTCGAGCCCCGCACCTGGCAGGGCGCCCCGTGCCGATTCCGGGTCGAGGTGCCCATCACCGTGAGCTTCGACTGACATGCTGCTCCTGACCGCGGAAGAGATGCGTCGGCTCGATCGCGCCACCATCGAGGGCGGCATGGCGAGCGGGGCGGAGTTGATGGAGCGGGCCGGCGCCGGCGTGGTCGCCGCCCTGGAGCGGCGCCACGGCTCGCCGCTGGGCCTGCGCGTGCTGGTGCTGAGCGGCCCCGGCAACAACGGCGGCGACGGCTTCGTGGCGGCGCGGCACCTGCGCGCCCACGGCGCCGACGTGGTCGTGGGACTGCTGGGCAGCCGCGACCGCGTGCGCGGCGAGGCGCTCGAACACCTCGAGCGGCTGGAGGCCACCGGCCCCGGGGTGGTGCCGCTCGCCGACGAGGCGACGCTGGCCGCGCTGACGGCGGCGCGCGATTCCTGGGACTTCGCCCTCGACGCCGTGCTCGGCACCGGCGCCCGCGGCGAACCCGAGGGGCTGTTCGCCGCCGCGGTGCAGGTCCTGCGCGAGCTGGACGAGCGCGGCACCCACGTCGTCGCCGTGGATCTGCCCACCGGCGTGAACGCGGACACCGGCACCATCGCCCGGCGGGCGGCGCGCGCCGATCTCACCGTGACCTTCGGCTCGCCCAAGCGCGGGCACTTCCTCTATCCCGGGCGCGCCTTCTGCGGCGCGCTCGAGGTCGTGGACATCGGACTCATCACCGGCGACACGGACCCGGCCGGCTTCCCCTTCACGCTCGCCACCCCGGAGGAGATCGCGCTGTTGCTGCCGCCCCGCGACCCCCGCGCGCACAAGGGCTCGGTCGGCCGCGTGCTGATCGCCGGCGGCGCCCCCGGACTCACCGGCGCGGTGACGCTCGCGGCCCGGGCCGCCAGCCGCGCCGGCGCGGGCTACGTGCAGTGCGCGGTGCCGGAGGGGCTGAACGACATCCTCGAGATCAAGCTCACCGAGGAGATGACGCTGCCGATGCCGCAGGGGGCCGGGCGCACGCTCGCCGTCGCCGCCGCCGAACCGATCCTCGCGCGCGCCGCCGCCGCCGACGTGCTGGTGGTGGGCTCCGGCCTGTCGCGCGAGGCCGAGGCCGCGGCGCTGGCCCGCCGGCTGGTGGCCGACAGCCCGTGCCCGCTGGTGCTCGACGCTGACGGGCTCAACGCCTTCGAGGGCCGCTCCGAGCCGCTCCACGCCGACCGCGCGGCGTGGTCGCCGACCGCGCCGGACGGCCGCGTGCGGGTGACCCGCGTGCTCACGCCGCACCTCGGCGAGATGTCGCGCCTCACCGGCGTGGCCCCGGCCGAGCTGGAGGCGCGCCGCCTCGACGCCGCCCGCGAGTGGGCGCTGCGCTGGGGCTGCGTGCTGGTGCTCAAGGGCGCGCCCACGGTGGTCGCCGGACCCGACGGCCGGGCCAGCGTCAACCCCACCGGCAATCCCGGCATGGCCACCGCCGGCATGGGCGACGTGCTCACCGGGATCGTCGCCGCTCTGCTGGCGCAGGGACTCGCGCCCTACGACGCGGCGCGCGCCGCGACTTTCGTGCACGGCCTGGCCGGCGACGAGTGCGCGCGGGCGATCGGACCGGTCGGCCTCACCGCCGGCGACGTGGCCGCCGCGGTGCCGCAGGTGCTGGCGGCCCTGGCCCGTGTCCGCGATCGGCTGATCGAGCACCACGCCCACCCGGCGCCGGAGACGGAACGGCCCGCCGCGGATTCGCCGCGCTGAGCGCGGGTCCGGGGCGGGCCGGCCGGCGGGTCGGGCCGCGGTTCAGCCGAGGTGGCGCTGGAGCTTGGCCAGGATGGCGGGCTTGGGATAGGCGCCGATCAGCCGCTCGACGGCATCACCGTCCTTGAACAGGATCAGGGTCGGGATGCTCTGCACGCCGTAGCGCGCCGAGATCTCCGTGTTCTCGTCCACGTCCACCTTGGCGACCTTGATCTTGCCGGCGTAGTCCTTCGCGATCTCCTCGACGGTCGGGGCGATCGCCCGGCACGGTCCGCACCAGGCCGCCCAGAAGTCCACCAGCACCGGCACGTTCGACTGCAGCACCTCGGTCTCGAAGTTGGCGCCGGTGACGGCCACAGCGTTGCCCATGACGACTCCTCCTCGCACGCTCGGGACACTGGGAAACACGCCCCCTTCCGATGCGGGGGGAGCGTGGACGGTTCAGGGTCGGGAACACCGGCAGGATAGGAACGCGTCCGGGCAGCGTCAACCGGCTGCGTCCGACGGCGATTTGACGTAGGCTGCACGCGCGGCGCGCGTGCGACCGCCGGTCCGACCCCGAGTGCAACGGAGGAGCCACCCGCTTGTTCCCGCTGCGCGACGAGAACCCGTCCGCCACCGTGCCGGTGGTGACGCGCGCACTGATCGCCCTCAACGTCGCCGTGTTCGTCTACGAGCTGACCCTCGGTCCGGACCTCGGGAG
>CAYNPF010000094.1:0-8169 GCA_964398895.1 uncultured bacterium | reverse complement strand
CAGCTTGGCCTGCTGGGCCAGCGGCAGGTTGGCGATCTCGTCCAGGAACAGCGTGCCGCCGTCGGCCAGCTCGAAGCGCCCCACGCGGTCGGCGGCGGCGCCGGTGAAGGCGCCCTTGATGTGGCCGAACAGCTCGCTCTCGAACAGACCCTCGGTGAGCCCGCCCATGTTCACCACCACCAGCGGGCGCGCGGCGCGGGGCGAGGCGGCCTGCAGCCAGCGCGCCACCAGCTCCTTGCCGGTGCCGTGCTCGCCGGTCACCAGCACGTGGGCCTCGCTCGGGCCGATCCGGGCCATGAGTTCGAGCACGCGCTTCATGGCGGCCGACTCGGCCACCGGCTCGGGCACGCCCGGGCGGCCGAGCAGGTGGTTCTCCAGCTCGAGCCGGTGGCTGCGGCGGAGCAGGCGCCCCATCTCCACCTGCGTGCGCAGCGTCTGCAGGAGCCGGGCGTTGTCCCAGGGCTTGGGCACGTAGTCGTGCGCCCCCTGCCGCACCGCGGCGACCGCGCCCTCGACGCTGCTCCAGGCCGTCATCACCACCACCGGCAGCGCCAGCTCGAGCGCCCGGATGCGCTGGAGCAAGTCCAGCCCCTCCTTGCCCGAGGTGGTGTCGCGCGCGTAGTTGAGGTCAAGCAGCGCGACGTCGAAGTCACGCGCCTCCACCGCCGCCAGCACGCCGGCGGGCGAGGCGGCGGTCTCGACCTCGAAGCCCTCGCCCCGCAGCAGCAGGCGCAGAGCCACGAGCACGTCGCGGTCGTCGTCGGCGACGAGGATCCGGGGGGGGGCCGATCCGGCGTCCGTCATCGTCCGGGGCTCCGGACCGGCTCCCGATCACGGGAAGGTGCTCGCATGGGCTCCACGTTAGCACACAGCCCGGAGCGTCCCGGGCCTCCTCCTTTACTCGCAGCGCAGCGCGGTCATGGGGTCCACGCGCGCGGCCCGGAACGCCGGCACCCACGCCGCCAGCAGCGCGCTCGCGCCGACGAGGACCGTCACGACCACGTAGGTCAGGGGATCAGCGGGGCTGACGTCCGGGAACAGGGCCCGCATCAGCCGCGCGAGCCCGAAGGCCCCCGCCAGCCCGCAGGCGCTGCCCAGCAACGTGAGCCGGAGCGCCTGGCCCACGACCATGCGCACCACCACGGCGCGCGCCGCTCCGAGCGCCGTGCGGATACCGATCTCCCGCCGGCGCTGGGCCACCGAGTAGCTCATGACCCCGTACAGGCCCACCGCCGCCAGCAGCAGCGCCAGCGCGGCATAGACCGAGAGCAGCGACACGCAGAAACGCTGGAGCCACACGGCGCTGCGGACGTGATCCGGCAGCGTGCCCATCTCGAACAGCGGCAGGTCCGGATCCACCGCTCGCGCCAGCTCGCGCAGTCGCGCCGCCAGCGGCCCCGGCGCGCCGGTGGCGTGCACCACGAGGCTCATCCGCTGGGTCGGGTCCTGCGCGTGGGGTTCGAACAGCGCGGCCGGGTTCCGGTCCCCACTCACGTCCTGCACGACGTCGCCCACCACCCCCACCACCGTGCGCCACTCGGGCGCCTGCTCGCTCGTCCCGAGGTGCACTCGGCGCCCCAGCGGGTCGCGCCCCGGCCACAGCCGGCGGGCCAGCGACTCGGTCACGATCGCCACCGGCGTCGAGGCGCTGTCGTCGGCCGCGGTGAAGTCGCGACCGCGGCGCAGCGGGAGCCGGATCGTGCGGAAGTAGCCCGGCGTGCAGATCGCGCACTTCGCCCGCGTCTGGTCCCGTGCCCCCGGGCCCGCCCCGACCTCCGCGACCACGTCCTCGGTCCAACCGCCGGCCGAGAAGGGCAGGTGGCTAACCGCCGCGACCTCGGTCACCCCTGGCAGCGTCGCGATCCGGGGCAGGAACTCGCGGTAGAAGCGAACGCGATCGGCGTCGCCCGGATAGTTGGCGCCGGGCAGGTTCAGGCTGGCGGTGAGCACGCCCTCGGTGCGCACCGCGGACGGCAGCGCCGTGGCGTTCGCGAGCGAGCGCAGGAGCAGACCGGTCGCCACGAGCAGCACGATGGACAGCGCCACCTCGACCACCACCAACGTCGAGCGCATGCGATGGTGACGGCGCGACGTCCCGCCCTGCACGCCCCCCTCGCGCAGGGTCTGGCCCAGACGCGTGTCGGTGGCCTCGAGCGCCGGGACCAGTCCGAAGAGGAGGACCGACAGCGCCGTCGCGCACGCGGCGAAGAGGAGCACCGGGGCGTCAATGGAGAAGTCGAACACCGGATTCAGGGTCTCCGCCGGGATCAGCGAGAGCGCCGCCCGGTGTCCCCAGTAGGCCAGCAGTGCGCCGGCCAGGCCCCCCAGGCCGGCCAGGACCAAGCTCTCGGTGAGCTGCTGGCGCAGCAGACGGCCGCGCGACGCGCCCAGCGCCAGCCGCAGCGCGCTCTCCTGCCGCCGACCGGCCGCGCGCGCCAGCATCAGGTTGGCCACGTTCACGCAGGCGATGAGCAGCACCAGCACCACCGCCAGCTCGAGCAGGATGATCACCGCGCCGCCGTCGCGGAACGCCAGATCGCGGAAGGTCATGAGTCTCGCGCCCACGTCCCCGTCCGGCTGCGGGTGCTCCCGCGCGATCGCGGCCATGGTCGCGGTCACCTCGGCGCCCGCCTGCCGCACGCTCACGCCGCGTCGCAGCCGGGCGACGGTCCACAGGATGAAGTCGTCGCGCCGACCGGCCGACGAATCGAAGCCGAAGGGCACCCACAGGTCCTGGCGCTGCGGCCAGTGGAAGTCCCGCGGCATCACGCCCACGATCGTGCGGACGCGTCCGTCCACACGCAGCGCGCGTCCGATGATGCCGGGATCCGCGCCGAACTGCTCGCTCCAGAGGCTGTGGCTGATGATCACCGCGGCCAGGTTGCGGCCGGGCTGGCTCTCCTCGGGTTGGAAGGCGCGACCGAGGATCGGGCGAGCGCCGAGGGTGGCGAAGAAGCCCGGGGTGACCGCCGCCATGGACAGCCGCACCGGCTCGCGGCCGAAATTGACGTTCCCGGTCAGGCTGCGCGAGGCCCCGATCTGCTCGCAGGAGCGCAGGCGCTCCGCGAGGTCGCGGAAGTTGGGCGGCGAGAGGTTCCTGCCCTCGCGCGGCCGGTCGGGACGGGTCTGCACGATGGTCACGACCCGCTCCGGATCGGGGAACGGCAGGGGGCGCAGGAGCAGCCCGTAGGTGAGGCTGAAGACGACGGTATTGACCGCGATCCCCAGGGCGATCGTGAGCGAGGCGACCACGGTGAACGACGGCGAGCGTCGCAGCGCGCGCCAGCCGACGCGCAGGTCCTGCAGCAGCGTGTCCATCAGCCCCGGCCCTCCTCGTCAACCACGCGGCCGTCGAAGAGGTGCACGGTGCGATCGGCATAGCGGGCGAAACGCGAATCGTGGGTCACGATGCAGATCGTCGCGCCCTGGCGGTGCAGCTCGCGCAGCAGCTCCATCACCGACTCGCCGTTGGCCGAGTCCAGGTTCCCGGTGGGCTCGTCCGCGAGCAGGAGGTGCGGCTCGCCGCCCAGCGCCCGGGCCACCGCCACGCGCTGCTGCTGACCACCGGAGAGCTGGCTCGGGTAGTGCCGCGCGCGGTGGGCCATGCCCACGCGCTCCAGCGCCGCGCTCGCCCGCCGCCGCCGCTCCGCCGGCCCGAGGCCGCGGTAGGCCAGCGGCAGCTCGACGTTCTCCAGCACGGTGAGGTCGCCGATCAGGTTGAAGCTCTGGAAGATGAACCCGATCTCGCGATTCCGGATCCGCGCCCGCTGGGCGAAGGACAGGCTCTGCACGGCGCGGGCCTCCAGCCAGTACGTCCCGCTCGTGGGCGTGTCCAGCAGGCCGAGGATCGAGAGCAGCGTGGTCTTGCCGCAGCCCGAGGGCCCCGCGATGGCCAGGTACTCGCCGCGCCGGATCACCAGGTGCACGCCAGCGAGCGCGTGGGTCTCGACCTCGTCGGTGACGAAGACCTTGTGGATGTCGTCCAGCCGGATGAGCGCGGTCCCGACGGGGACCTGCGCGTCGGCGCCGGCGGGCGCGGGAACGGCGTGGACGGGCGGTGCGGTCATGTCGCTCTCCTTCTGGGCGGCCCGGTCGCTACCGGAGCCTCACCCGGTCGTACGAATCCCACTGGGTCATCTCGGACAGGATCACGCGGTCGCCCTCCCGGAGGCCACCGCGGATCTCGACGGTGCTGGCGGAGCCGCGCCCCAGCCGCACGGGCACGCGCGTGGCCCCGTGGCCGTCGGGGTCCAACCGGAACAGGCGCACCTCGGACTCGCTGCCACCCTGCGCCGGCCGGCCGACGTAGAGCGCATTCGGGATGCGGTCAATCTGGACGGCGGCGTCCACGCTGAGGTCCGGCCGGGCCCCCTTCGGCAGCGCGGCGTCGAACACCAGGTCCACCGCCACCGAGCCGTTCTGCACCGCCGGGTCCACCCGCGAGACGTGCGCGCGAACCGTCCCGTTGCGCGTGTCCACCACCGCCGACAGGCCCAGCGTCAGGTCGCGCGCGTCGGTCTCGGGGATGCGGATCACGGCCTTGAGCCGCTCCGGCCCCGCCACCCGGGCCAGGAGCTGGCCGGGGTTCACCCACTGGCCGGGCTCGAGCGCCAGCTCCTGCACCACGCCGGCCGCGCCCGCCCGCACCTGCATCGCGTCCACGCGCTCCTGCTGGAAGCGGGCGATGCCGCGCAGCCGCTCGACCTCGAGCTGCCGCAGGTCGAGCTGGGCCCGCAGCGCGTCGGTGAGCACGGCCAGTCGGCGCCGCTCGCTCTCGTCGCGGGCGCGCGCCTCCTCGGCGCGGTCGCGGGCGCGCTCGACCTCCATCGCCGAGGCCAGCCCATGCGCGGCCAGGGTGTCGGCCACGCGCACGGACCGCCCGGCCTCCCGCAGCGCACTGCGCGCCGCGGCCACCGACGCGACCGCCTCCAGCCGCTGCGTCTCGAGCGAGGCCCGCAGGCTCGCCAGGTCGGCCTCGGCCAGCTTCACCTGCCGCTCGGCGTCGAGCGCCTGGAGTTGCACGTCGGGGTTGCTCATCTCGACAAGTAGCGTGCCCGGCTCCACCCGCGCCCCGGGACGCACCCGCACGCGGTCGATACGGCCGGCGCTCAGGGCGGAGACGACGCGCTGGCTCTCGGGCACCAGGCTGCCCGTGCCGCGCACCTCGCGCAGCATCGTCCCGCGGCGCACCGTGTCGATCCACAGCGTCGAGCGCTCGACCCGGGGCACGGCGGGGCGCAGACTCAGCAGGCCGACGCCGACGCCGACGAGCGCCAGCGCGACGAGCGCGTAGCGCAGGCGGTGACGACGGCGGAGTTGTGCGCGGGGAACGTCCATGGAACCTCCGGCGGACCGGGCACCGGCCCGACCTTCACGCTCCCACAAAGGAAGATGCGTGCCAGCTCGCACACGCGACGCAACCCGTTGCGCCGCTGCGGGACGTGCGCGGCCCGCGCGGGGCGGAAGTCCGGTCCGTGTCCGCTCCCGGGATGGCACGTCCCACGACCGGACAGTACCCGCAGGGGGAGCCATCGCCCGACCGGGGGCTCGCGCCGCGCAAGCCCCGCCGGAGCTCGAACGGGGGCTCGCGCCGCACGGGCGGCCGCTCCCGTCACCTTGCCCCGTACACGGGGCTCGACTACATTGCGACGTCAACCCTTCCCTGCCACCACGGCAGGGACGCGGATGCCGTCCACCGACCGGGACGCCGCGGGGATTCGACCCTGCGCTCCTCCCGGGGTGGATCCCGACCGGCGGGCGCCGGCCGGTTCAACTCCTGCTGAAGGAGCGACGCATGAAGACGTTGCGCCTCATGGGCCTCGCCGGGCGCGGACGTGCCTACCGCTGGTTCGTCCCCGGCGTCGTCGCGCTGCTCTCGTTGGCATGGCCGCTGGCCGCCCGGGCCAGTGAACTCGATCTCGAGCTGCCCCGACTCGACACGGTCTATTCCGTCTTCGGCCACACGCTGCTGGGCTCCCACCTGCTCATGGCCGGCCTGGCGGTGTGCGCGCTCGGTCTGCTCTTCGGCCTGGCCATGTTCCAGCAGGTCCGGCGCATGCCGGTGCACGCCTCGATGGGCAACGTCTCGCAGATCATCTGGGAGACCTGCAAGACCTACCTGCTGCAGCAGGGCCGGCTGCTGCTGGTGCTCGAGGTCTTCATCGCCGCCTGCATCGTCTACTACTTCGGCGCGCTGAACCACCAGGGCACGGGCAAGGTCCTGCTCATCCTGCTCTGGTCGGTCGTCGGCATCCTCGGCTCGTACGCGGTGGCGTGGTTCGGCATCCGCATGAACACCTACGCCAACAGCCGCACCGCCTTCGCCTCGCTGCGCGGGCGGCCGCTGCCGGTCTACGAGATCCCGCTGCAGGCGGGCATGAGCATCGGCGTGCTGCTCATCTGCGTCGAGCTCATCATGATGCTGGTGATCCTGCTGTTCGTGCCGCGCGAGGCCGCGGGCGCGTCCTTCCTCGGCTTCGCCATCGGCGAGTCGCTGGGCGCCTCGGCGCTGCGCATCGCCGGCGGCATCTTCACCAAGATCGCCGACATCGGCTCCGATCTGATGAAGGTCGTCTTCCGCATCAAGGAGGACGATCCGCGCAACCCCGGCGTCATCGCCGACTGCACCGGCGACAACGCCGGCGACTCGGTGGGCCCGACCGCGGACGGCTTCGAGACCTACGGCGTCACCGGCGTGGCGCTCATCTCCTTCATCGCCCTGGCGGTGATCCCCGAGTGGAAGGCCTCCTTCCTGGTGTGGATCTTCGCCATGCGCATCCTGATGATCCTCACCTCGATCGTCGCCTTCAGCGTCAACGGCGCGATCGCCCGCGCCCAGAACCAGGGCAAGACGAAGATGGACTTCGAGGCCCCGCTCACCAGCCTGGTGTGGACGACCTCGCTGCTGTCCATCGGCGTGACCTACCTGGTCTCGGCCGGGATGCTGGCGGACTTCGGCGGCGGGATGTGGTGGAAGCTCTCCACCATCATCTCCTGCGGCACGCTGGCGGCGGCGCTGATCCCCGAGTTGACCAAGGTCTTCACCAGCAGCAACTCCCGCCACGTGCGCGAGATCGTCGCCGCCACCAGGGAGGGCGGCGCCTCGCTCACCATCCTGTCGGGGATGGTGGCCGGCAACTTCTCGGTGTTCTGGAAGAGCCTGGCCCTGTGCGCCGTGCTGTTCGTGGCCTTCCTGATGTCGCGACTCGGCCTCGACGCCTACATGGCCTACCCGTCGGTGTTCGCCTTCGGCCTGGTGGCGTTCGGCCTGCTCGGCATGGGCCCGGTCACGATCGCCGTGGACTCCTACGGCCCGGTCACCGACAACGCCCAGAGCATCTTCGAGCTGTCGCAGATCGAGACCACGCCGGGCGCGGCCGAGGAGGTCGAGAAGCAGTTCGGCTTCCGGCCCGACTTCACCGGCGGCAAGCAGTACCTCGAGGAGAACGACGGCGCCGGGAACACCTTCAAGGCCACCGCCAAGCCGGTGCTGATCGCCACCGCCGTGGCCGGCGCGACGACCATGATCTTCTCGGTCATCGTGCTGCTCAAGAAGCACGCGGCGGCCACCGGCGGCGTCTTCGACCTGTCGCTCACCGAGCCGCGCGTGCTGCTCGGACTGCTGATGGGCGGCGCCACGGTCTACTGGTTCAGCGGCGCCTCGATGCAGGCGGTGACGACCGGCGCCTACCGCGCGGTGGAGTTCATCAAGCGCCACATCCACGTCGAGTCGGCGGAGAAGGCCTCGCTCCAGGACTCGAAGGAAGTGGTGAAGATCTGCACCCAGTACGCCCAGGCCGGCATGTTCAACGTCTTCATCGTCATCTTCTGCCTGACGCTGGCCTACGCCTTCTTCAACCCGGTCTTCTTCGTCTCCTACCTCATCTCCATCGCCGTCTCCGGCCTGTTCCAGGCGGTCTACATGGCCAACGCCGGCGGCGCCTGGGACAACGCGAAGAAGGTGGTCGAGGTGGACCTCAAGGAGAAGGGCAGCGACCTGCACGCCGCGACCGTGGTGGCCGACACCGTGGGGGATCCCTACAAGGACACCTCGTCGGTCGCGCTCAACCCGATCGTCAAGTTCACCACCCTGTTCGGCCTGCTGGCGGTCGAGACGGCCGTGGCGAACCCGACCGTCGCGCTGCCGGTCGGCGTGGGGCTGTTCGTCGT
>CAYNPF010000093.1:3947-8171 GCA_964398895.1 uncultured bacterium | reverse complement strand
TGGGGTTGCACGGCCCCCTGCTGCGCAAGACCCCGGCGCGACCGCCGTGACTCCCGGCGATCGTCGCCCTGCGGAGTACGTATGGGTCACCCTCGATTCGCCTCGTTGCTGCTCATCGCGCTGCTCGTCCTGCTGCCGGGCGTGGTGGCGGCGGAGTGTCCCGAGTTACCGGAGGACTGCCTGTACGGTCTCTCGCCGTGGCGCTGCGAAACCGTCGTCGAGGGCGTCGGCTACCGGATCTGGATCGACGACCAGGCCATGGACACGGCCGATCCGGCGCGGCGCTACGACTGGAAGTTCCTCCAGCGCGGGGTTCGCACGATGTGCCTGCGCTGCGGTCCGCGCGCGTGGGGGCAGCAGGAATACGACCGCATGCTGTTGGCGCTCGACACGCGCGACCAGGGCTACGTCCCGTTGCTGGACTGGGTCTTCGTCCCGCTCAACTTCGCCATCGCGAGCGGCGCGCCCGGCGTGCGGCGGCCCGTCTTCGGCGTGAGTAGATTGGATTCCCTCGTCCTCACACTCCGGGACGGTCGCCGACTGGTGGGGTGCGAGCGCTTCGATCTGCCCGATCCACCCGAGCGCAGCGGACGGGTGTTCCAGGAGATGTGCTCGCAGTTGGATCGCCAACTCGGCCCGGTGACCATGTACACGCGAACCGAGTTGCGCCAACTGGCAACGGCCGCGGACGACGTGGTCCGACTCAGGTACTCGGAGTGCCCGTGCGCGAACAGTTGCCTCGTGCCGGTGCGGGCGGCCCGCGAGTTCTCGCCAGCGGACATCGCCTCGGCGTATGTCGTGTTCCAGCGTCGGCGGATCGTCCTGCTGCCCGGCGACACCGGCGTGGCCGCTCGCGAACGTCCCGGAAGGCCCGGGCATCCGGAAGGGGAGAAGTGACGTGAACCGAATCCGGCGCGGCAGGCGGATGGCGAGGATGCGCCCCGATCACCGGGTGGATGCTCCTGCGACAGGTTGCGCGGGCGACGGTCGCGGCGGTCGCGGTACTTCGGTCGGCCGGCTTAGATGCCGCGTATCGTCACGCGTCGGGTTCCTCCTGCTCTTCGGTCTCGCCGCCATGGCCGGCGCGGGCTGTGCCGTGCGGGCCCGCGAGATCGCGCCGCTGGCCGTGCGCGTGGGGCGCGTTCCCGATCCCGGACTGCGCGCGGACGAGGCGATCACGGGCTTCGACTTCGCGGCCGACGACTCGGGCGCGCTGCACTTCGTCTGGGCCGCCATGCGCTCGGACTCCGCGGGGAAGCCGAACCTGCGGACGGAGGTCTGGTACCGCCGCACCGAGCCCGGCGGTACGCGGTGGGATCCCCCCGTTCTCCTGGGCGTGGCGTGGGGCGCGGGGCCGAGGCTCGTGATCGTGGGCACGAACGTCCACGTACTGTGCGGCTCGCTGCTCCGGCACTGGATGAGTGGGGATCTGGGGCGGCGATGGACGGAGCTCCCGGCGCTCCGCGAGGGGCCCCGCGTCGGCATCGGGGCCTTCGACGTTCAATCGCTCGGTGACGACTCGTTGGTGGTTGCCTGCATCGGCACCAGCTGCCACGGGGCGGACGAAGGCGCCGAGGAGTTCGTGCAGACACTCGAGGTCCTGACGTGTCTGCAGGGCCGGATCGCGTCGAGCCGATCGCTCGTCCAGGCTCCCGGCTTGGCGGACTTCGCGAGTGCGCCGCGCATCGCCCTGATCGGCGGCCGCGTCCACGTGCTCGCAGGACTCACCGGGCAATACAAGCACCGGGAGACCAAGCACGGCCGATCCGTCGAGTACTGGCGGAGTCGCGCCCGGCTCTTCGATGCCGTCGGCGACCGTGGCGCAGCGGGGGAATGGGCTGCCGCACGGGAGCTACCGTTGCCGCCGGGCCAGGCCGAGAGCATCGGCGACCTCGCCGTGCTGACACGAGTGGAGCATCCGGCCCTGTTCTTCTGTTCCTACTCCGTCTACGTCACCGAGGCCGACGACAAAGGCGCGTGGTCGCGAAGCACCCGCCTGACCCCCGGGGAGCAGCCGTTCCTGGGGTCCTACCAGTCGTCGTCGGTGGGGGTCGCCCGGGCCGGCGCCCGGACCCGTCTCGTGTGGATCGACCGGCGGTTCCAGAAGAGCGATCGGAGTCTGTTGAATCCGCTGGGGGGGATCCCCTGGTCGGATTCGCCCGAGTGGGCCAACAACGACGTGTTCACGCTCGACCTGCCGGACCACCTGGACTCGCTGACCGTCTCCCGGCTCCCCGGGCCCGAGCGTCTCACGCAGTCCTTGTCGCGGGCCGAGCGCGTGGTCATCCGCGCCGTGGGCGAGCGCTTCTGTGTGGCGTGGAGCGGGCGGGAGAAGGTCGGGCACGGGGTCGGCACCTACGGCGCCCGTCCGCAGATCTTCTTCGGGTACCTGCCGTAGAGTCGACGGAAGGGGCGTGGTGGTCCGGTGGCGCTCGCTGCGTCAACGCCCCCCGCGGGCCGCACCTCACCACCCACGGAGCCGTTGGCCCCAGATCGTCCGCGACCTCGGGCAAGAACGGCGCCCCGCGTCGCCGCACCCGACCGTCGCCTATGGGGCGGGTCTCTTCAGCTTCTCCTGGTACTCGCGCTCCAGACGCTCCAGTTCCCTGCGCACCGCCTTGGGAGGTCGCGTGAGCAGCTTGACCTTGGCGACGACGCGGGCCGCGCTATCGGTGGCCACCCGGATCATGAAGTGGCAGTGCACCGAGTTCAACATCGTGCTGTCGTCGATCGCACCGGTCGCGTTGAGCTCCAGGAGCTCGCTCGTACGGTAGAAGCGCTCGGGGTGGCCTGCGATCGTCAACCAGTTGTCGTCGACCGCCCATGCATTCCGACGATTGACGATGCGACATATCCGGACACCGGGACCGCAGCGATGCCAGGCGCTATCGAGGACCGCACCGCGTGGCAGGCGGTTCACGATGGCCCGCGGCGAGCACTGGGCTCCGGACGACATGGCCACCGCGGGGCGCATGGCCCATCCCAAGCCAATGGCGAGGAACACCGCGACACGAAACGCGATGGTCGTCGCGCGACGACAGGACCCAGCCCTGATCACCATGGTCGGCCGCCCTTCTCCTACCCCCGTTCCAGCCGCGCCACGCACTCGATGTGGGGCGTGTGCGGGAACATGTCGAACGGGGTGACCTCGGCAAGCCGCCACCCGTGCGTGGCGAAGTCCTTGAGGTCGCGCGCCAGCGTGGCGGGGTTGCAGGAGACGTAGACGAGGCGCGCGGGCGCCAGCTCGGCGATGCGGAACACCACGCGCGGGTGCAGGCCGGCCCGTGGCGGGTCCACCAGCACGACGTCGGGGCCGCGGCCCGTGCCCGCCCAGGGCGAGGCCAGCTCGCCGCGCGCCCAGGCGCGCAGCACCGGTCGCGCCTCGCCGACGAAGAAGCCGGCGTTGGCGATGCCGTTGCGCTCGGCGTTGCGACCGGCCCGGGCGATGGCGTCGGCCACCGACTCCACGCCGACGGCGCGCGCGGCGTGGCGCGCCAGCAGCAGGGTGAGCGTGCCGGTGCCGCAGTACAGGTCGAGCGCGGTCTCGTGCGCCTGCGGTGCCGCCGTCTCGAGTGCGGCGGCGTAGAGCGCCTCGGCCTGGCGGCTGTTGGTCTGCAGGAAGGTGTTGGCGCTGGCCTCGAACTCGAGCCCCAGCAGCCGCTCGACGATCACGCCGTCGCCGACCAGCGCGCGTTCCTCCTCGCCGAAGGCGACGTTGGAGCGCGAGCGGTTGAGCAGCAGCGTGACGGTGCGCACCTCGTCCGACAGCGCGGCGATGGCGCGCGCCCATTCGTCGAGTCCGGGAATCGCCTCGCCGGCGGCGACGAGGTGCACGCCGCACTGGCCGGTGAGCGGCAGGTGCCGCACGGTGAGGTAGCGCACCACGCCGTCGTGGCGGCGCGGGTGGTAGGCGCGCCACTGGTGCTCGGCGGCGAAGCGCTGGGTGAGCCGCACGATCTCGACGGTGAGCGGGCTGGGCAGCACGCAGTGTCCGAGTGCGAAGACGCCCTCGAAGGTACCCCGCTCGTGCAGGCCGAGTACCGGGGTGCCGTCGGTGGCGGGATGGAAGCTGAACTCCATCTTGTTCCGGTAGCCGCGGGTCTCCGGTGCCGGCCGGATGGGCCGCACTGGCGGGGTGGCGATGCCACCGAGGTGCTCGAGCGTCTCGCGCACCTGGCGCTCCTTGAGCGCGAGCTGATCGGCGTAGTCGAGATCGAGGAAGCG
>CAYNPF010000093.1:0-3847 GCA_964398895.1 uncultured bacterium | reverse complement strand
GGCGCGCTTGACGCGGGTGATGCGCGCTTCGACCCGGTCGCCGGGCAGGCCGCGGTCCACGAAGACGACCCGGCCCTCGTCGCGGGCGAGGGCCTTGCCGCCCAGCGCGACGTCGGTGATCTCGAATTCTGACAGATCGTTGACTTTCATGGTGATGGGATGCCGTGAAATCGTGGGCAGGCGGCCCGCGGGAGGAAACCTTCCGTGGCCTCGGCATGTCCAACCGGATGGACCGCCGTCCGGCGGGATCGAAGTCGGGACGCTAGCACAGGAGGAGAGGTCATGCGACAGATCGCCGCGCGCTTCGTGAACCTTGCGCTCGTCGCCGGGCTGCTGCTGGTGATCGGCGTCGCGAGCCCCGGGCTCGCGGGCGCCGCCACCACCACGCAGAAGCCCTGGCTCGGGGTCTCCATGCAGGAACTGACGTCGGATCTTCGCGAGGGACTCGACTACAACGGTCCGGGCGGCGTGATCGTGAGCCGCGTGGTTCCCGGCAGCCCGGCGGACAAGGCGGGCCTGGAGCGCGACGACGTGATCGTGCGCTTCAACGGCCGCACGGTGGAGGATCCCGAGGAATTGACCAACGAGGTTGCCGCAGCCGCGGCGGGCCAGCGGGTGAGCGTGCAGGTGTTCCGCGACGGCGCGCTGCGCACCATCGGCGTCACGCTGGGGGCGCGTCCCCGCACCGGGTCCACGTGGGACAACACGCCGGAGACGCTCGAGGCGCCCGACGCGCCCGAGGCGCCCGACGCGCCCAGCGCCCCCGAGGTCCCGTCGCTGCCGGCGAAGCCGAAGCGGATCGAGCGGAGCTTCGTGCTCGGGCCGGACGATCTCCAGGGCCTGGGACAGCTCGGCCAGTTGGGCCGGCCGGGCAACGGCGCCTTCCTGCTCATGGCCGGTCGGGCGCGGCTGGGCGTGCGGGTCGAACCGCTGAGCCCGGTTCTGGGCGAGTACTTCGGCCTCAAGGACGGCAAGGGCGCCCTGGTGCTGGAGGTCCTGAAAGGCCGCCCGGCCGAGAAGGCCGGACTGCTGCCGGGGGATGTCATTACCCGGGTTGACGATCGGGCGGTCGCGAACAGCATGGACCTCGTGGAAGCCCTGCGGGGTAAAGAGGGCAAGGTCGCGCTGCGGGTCGTGCGCCATGGCACGCCGCGCACCATCGAGGCCACGCTCGACCGGGTGGACTCCACTTGGGTGGGGGAACCCGAGACCGGGTCGAGTGAGGGCCCCGCGGTCCAGAAGCGGATCGTCGTGCGGATGAAGGACCGCCAGGATCTGCGCCACGAGCTGGACCAGTTGAAGCAGGAGCTCGATGACCTGCGCGAGCAGCTCGAGCAGCAGCAGGGCGACGAAGGGGACGAGTAGGGGGGACAGTAGCAGGCGCGACCGGGCGGGCGATCGATCCGACCCGCGATACCGCGGAGGAATCCGAGAGGGGTGTCCGTGCGGGGCGGGGAGGTGCAGCGCGACGTTCCGCCCCGGTTGCGCCGAAGCGGCCCGGCAGGTCCACAGCCGGGCCGCCTTCGTTTGGTGGCGTTCGCGACTCACGTACGCGGCCGGCGCCGGCGGGGCGGGCCCGCACATCCGGGCGGCGGTGAGCCCTTCGACGGCGCCGGTCGCGGGAATGTCCGCCCTCGCCCGAGCCCGCGCCCCTGCCGCCCCCGAGGCGCCTAGGCTCGATTCCCATCGAACCCCTTCGGCACTGTCATGCCACCTCGAGGGATGAACCGATGAAGGCCGTCAAAATGTGGATCGTGGCGCTGACCTCGATCACGCTCATCGCCCTGGAGCTCGTCTGGACGCGTCTGTTCTCGGCCGAGTTCTTCTACACCTTCGCCTTCCTCACCCTCTCGCTCGCGGTCCTCGGTCTGGGCCTCGGCGCGCTGGCGCTGAGGCTCGTTCCCGGCTTCGATCGCGAGCGGAGCCTCGGGCCGGCGCTGTGCCTGACCGCGCTCACCGCGCTGCTCGGCCCGCCGCTGGCCATCCGCGCCGGCGTGGACTTCGCCCTGATCTTCACCAGCGCGGCCATGGTCGGCCGCTTCGTCCTGGTGCTGCTCGCGCTGGGGCTGCCGTTCTTCTTCGGCGGCATGGCGCTGTCGCTGGTCTTCAAACACGACAGCGGCGAGATCCCGCGCCTCTACATGGCCGACCTGCTCGGCGCCGGTCTCGGCGTGGTCGCGGCGGTCGCGGCGATGAACCTGCTGGGCACGCCGACGGCGGTGGCGTGGCTGCCGGTGCCGGTGCTGCTGGCGGCGCTGCTGACGATGCGGGGGGGATGGAAGCTCGTCCCGGTGGCACTGGTGGTCGCGGCCGGGCTCTTCGGCCTGCGCGCCGACCGCCTGCTCGAGGCGAAGCACGAGGAGCGGGCCCCGGTGATCTACAAGCACTGGGACGCGATGTCGAAGATCAAGGTCTACGACTACGACCACCAGGCGCGCGGCATCAACATTGACAACGTCGCCAACACGCCGGTGATCCCCTTCGACGGCGACTGGGCGGCGCTGGGCCGCGACACCACCTACCAGCGCTGGGCGATTGACGTGGGCTGGCTGGTGGACCGCTTCCCGCACTGCCGCTTCCTCTCGCTCGGCGCCGGTGGCGGCTCCGACGTGATGCAGGCGCTGGAGAAGGGCGCGACCGAGGTCCACGCGGTCGAGGTCAACCGGCACATCAACCGCATGCTGACGATCGGGGACCCGGCGGGCTACGTCGTGCGCGACTCGACGACGATGGACTCGACCGGGCACGTGATCACCTGCGCCGCCTACACCGGCCACCTCTACCGCGATCCGCGGGTCCGCGTGGTCAGCGAGGACGCGCGCACCTACGTGCGGCGCCACCGCAACTCGTTCGACGTCATCTACTCGCTGAGCTCGAACACCTGGGCGGCGCTGGGCTCGGGGGCCTTCGCCCTGGCCGAGAACTACCTGTTCACCACCGAGGCGTTCCAGGACTACTGGCACGCGCTCTCGCCGGACGGCTTCCTCTCGCTCGAGCACCAGATGTACATGCCGCGGCTGGTGAGCGAGGTGATCGAGGCGCTGCACCGCGAGGGCGTGGCGCATCCCGAGGAGCACTTCGCCGTCTACCGCCTGCCCGAGCTGCGCCGCTACGTGCTGCTGCTGTCGAAGCGGCCGCTCACCGACGAGATCCGCCAGCACGCCTACGGCCCGCTCGCCGGCCCGCGCCAGACACCGATGCACCTGGTCTACCCGGCCCCCGACTCGCTGCGCACGCGCATCATCAACCAGGTCGTCACGCTGGGCTGGCGGACGGTGGCCGACACCGCGCGCGTGGCGCTCTCGCCCTGCTCGGACGACCGTCCGTTCATCGCGCAGATCGGCCTGTGGCGCAACCTGACCCGCGAGCGGCTGGCCAAGGCCGGCCCCTACGGCGACTTCTCCGGTCTGCCCATCTCGCAGCTCATCCTCATCGTCGTGCTGCTCGTCGCCCTGGTGCTGGTGCTGCCGCTGGTGCTGCTGCCCTACGCGACCAGCCGCGAGAAGCTGCCGGCGGCCGGCTGGTTCTACTTCCTGCTGATCGGCATCGCCTTCATGGCGGTGGAGGTGGTGCTCATCCAGCGCTACACGCTGTTCCTCGGCGCCTCGACCTACAGCACCGCGACCGTCCTGCTCACCCTGCTGGTGATGGCCGGGCTGGGCAGCCGCGCGGCGGCGCGCGTGCCGGCGCGCGTGCCGTTCCTGGTCATCCTCGGCTGGCTGCTGCTCGAGATGACCGTGCTGCCGCTCGTCACCGCGGCGCTCAGCGGCCTGCCAGTGGCCGCGCGCATCGCGGTGACGGCGCTGCTCATCGCGCCGCTCGGCTTCTTCATGGGGATGCCGTTCCC
>CAYNPF010000092.1:0-8239 GCA_964398895.1 uncultured bacterium | reverse complement strand
CGGTGGTCGAGACCCCGGCCCCGGCGAGATCCACGCACTTGATGGTCACCGGATACGTCGCGCCGGCGTCGAGCGTGATGGTCTGGCCCTTGGTGATCGTCGTGCGCTTGCTCCCCAGCGTGCTGACGTAGGCGGTGTAGACCGAACTGGAGTAGGAGCTGCCGCGATCATAGCCGGCGGTGCCGATGGTGATGCCGATCGCCGCCGGGTCGTCAATGCAGCCGATGTGGTCGGAGTGGTAGTGCGACGCGAAGTGGTACTTGATGCTGGTGAGGCCGAGGCTCTGCAGGTAGGACTTGATGCCGCTGCAGTCGGTGTAGG
The DNA here is from genome assembly GCA_964398895.1 of uncultured bacterium. Classification (GTDB taxonomy): domain Bacteria; phylum Eisenbacteria; class RBG-16-71-46; order RBG-16-71-46; family RBG-16-71-46; genus JANXPZ01. Next base: position 7,918 of record CAYNPF010000092.1, on the reverse strand, counting down.
TGCCGTCGTCCACCAGGGCGGTCTCGCCCAGCGGCGAGACGATGAGGATGGCGTCACCCTGGCCCACGTCCACGTGGTGGATCTGCAGTTTGCCGTTGCCGGCGGCCTGAGCCAGGGCGGGGAGGAGGGCGGCGGCGATCCAGCCGCGGGGACGGAGGGTACGGCGGGGGCAGCGGTCGGGGGATCGGCTCATCGGGGACCTCTTTGGGGACCTCTTTCCGTGAGGTACGAGGCGGTGCGCGCGGCGGCGGGACCACGGCGCGCACCGCGTCCCGTGGCGGGTCGCGCCCGGCCCAGCCTGCCACGCGCGTTTCCTTGGCCGGAATGCAGACTAGCCCGGGCTATTCATGAACCGCAAGCCGAGGATGTGGGATGGCCGCAGAGGACAAGGAGTACGGCGTGGCCGCGACGCAGTCGGGGTCTGGCACCCCGTCGAGGAGCGGCCACGTCGCACGACGCCGTCATCTGCGGCCAGACCGCGTCCGCAGGCGCGGGCTCATGAATAGTCCGGGCTAGCGCCGCGCGACCGGTGGAGGCCAGCGGGAACCGGCCGTCGGCGCGTTCCCGCCCTCCATGCCGGACGGCCACCTCCATGGCGGAGGTGGCCGTCGCGTTGTCGGGATGCCGCGGGACTACCGATAAAGGGTCTTGATATGGCCCCAGGTCGAGGAGGTCGTGGAAACCGGACCGGAGAGCGTGAACTGGATGAAGTCGCGCGAGGCCTGGGTCGTGCTGGCCGTCGAGTTGACGTCCATGACCCACACCACCGCCGCGGCGCCCGAGGGCGGCGCCGGCGCCTGGAAGGCGGTCGCCATCCCGGAATCGAGGGCCAGCGCGGGCGACATGCCGACCCGCACGGGGTAGACGGCCAGCGGCGTCCACGACGAGAGCATGTTGTTGTTCAGGTTCGTGATCGGCAGCCGGGTGGAGAAGTAGTAGGCGGTCACGTCGCCGATGTAGACGGGCGGCGGGACGATCGGCCAGGTGATCGGCCACAACGAGAGCGACAGCGTGTTCGAGACGGTCAGGCCGACCCCGGTGATCGCCGGCTGCAGATCGAGCTGCGTGACGGGACCGATCGGGTCGCCGTTCCAGGTCCAGCGCATGCCGAGGATCTGGCCGTCGGGCGTGCAGAAGCCGAGGTGCACGGCGGCGCCGTTGGCGACGAGCAGCCCGCTCCAGTGCAGCACGGTGACCGGTTGCCCGTTGATGTTCTCGTAGGTGAGCGTGAAGTTGGGGAACTCCATTCCGGCGTCGCCGTCGTAGCGGCAGCTCAGTACCTGCGTGCCCGAGAGGATGACCTCGCAGTCGTTCGCGGGCTGGCCGGTCCGGTTCCAGAAGTCCTTGTTGATGTCCAGCGCGAGCGCCGTGCCCGCCAGGAGCAGCGACAGGGAGGTGAGCATGAGGATGCGTAGCAAGCGCATGAGGGACTCCTCGCTTCCCGGGCCGGGGGTGGCACGGCTCCGGCGCCGATGGTGTCGGCGGACCGGACGCGCGCGGGGGGAGCGGCCGTCGGCCCGGGCCGGCCTTCGCGGCCCCGCGCGGTGCGATGCAGACTCGATGATGGGACGGAACCCCGGAGCGACCGGGACCGTGGGGCGGGTGCGAACACCGCGCCCGACGGCCGGGACCCGCGAGGGTGCCTCCGAACCGCAGCGATGATACGCGGACGGAGCGTGCCCGCGACAGCGAAAAATCGGCCGGCGCCGGGTCCGCACCGACGGCCGCGTTCCTCGACGCTCGCCGGGGGGCTGTGTAGACTCCCCGTTCCTCCACCGCGGTCCGGGGCGGGCCGGCGGCGGAGCGGGGGAGCCGGCCATGTGGTCCACCATCGAGCGGAAGATCCGGCAGGGTGAACGGCTGTCGAGCGCCGAGGGCGTCTACCTGCTCACCGTCGCACCCCTGCTCGAGCTGGGTGCTCTGGCGCAGGAGGTCCGCGCCCGCCGGACCGATCCGCGCCGGGTCACCTACGTGCTGGACACCAATCCCAACTACACCAACGTCTGCACGGTGCACTGCGGCTTCTGCGCCTTCTACCGCCCCCACGGCGGCCGGTCGGCGGACGCCTACACCCTGGACGTCGAGGGGGTCATGCGCCGGATGGAGGAGGCCGACCGCGTCGGCGCCACCACCGTGCTGCTGCAGGGCGGACTGAACCCCGACATCCCCTGGGAGTTCTACCCGACCATCGTGCGCGAGTCGCGCCGGCGCTTCCCGCACATCACCCCGCACTTCTTCTCGGCCCCGGAGATCCGGCACATGGCCGCCATCTCCGGGCTCGGCGTGCGGGGCGTGCTCGACGCCCTGGTCGCGGCCGGGCAGACCACGCTGCCCGGCGGCGGCGCCGAGGTGCTGGCGAAGCGCGTGCGGCCGCTGGTCTCGCCGCGCAAGGGGGGACCGGAGGCCTGGCTCGAGGTGCACCGCGAGGCGCACCGCGCGGGCATGCGCTCGACCGCCACCATGATGTACGGGCACCTCGAGACCGACGCCGAGCTGATCGAGCACCTCGACGCCATCCGCGCCCTGCAGGAGGAGACCGGCGGCTTCACCGCCTTCGTGCCCTGGTCCTACAAGCGCGGCAACACGGCGATGGACGCGCGCGTGCCCCGCATCGCGGGCGCGGTGCGTTACCTGCGCGTGCTGGCGACGGCACGGCTCTACCTCGACGACTTCGACCACATCCAGGCCTCGTGGTTCGGCGAGGGCAAGAAGACCGGGCAGGTGGCGCTGCACTTCGGGGCCGACGACTTCGGCGGCACGCTGTTCGAGGAATCGGTGCACCTCGCCACCGGCTACCTCAACCGCACCACCCAGCCCGAGGTCGAGGCGCTGATCCGCGAGGCGGGCTTCACGCCGGCGCAGCGCGACACGCTCTACGGGATCCTGCGCGTGGGCGAGCCGCCGGCGGTGCCGGCGGACGGCGGCGAACCGCCGCGAGTCGGCGCGCCGGGGCTCGAGCTGCCGGCCGAGTACCCGGCCGAGCTCGAGGGCGAGGAGCCGGACCGGAGCTGAGCCCGCCCGCCGGTGGCGCGGCCGCCGGCTCCCGTCGTAGGCTCGTGCCCTCACACGGAGGACCTGCTTGAACGCCACCATCCATGCCCCCGAGCTGGGTCCGGGGCTCGCCTGGCTGAACGCCGACCGGCCGCTGCGCTTCGCGCACGAGCTGCGGGGCCAGGTCGTGCTGCTCGACTTCTGGACCTACTGTTGCATCAACTGCATGCACATCCTGCCCGACCTCGAGCACCTCGAGCGCACCTTCGCCGGACGGCCGTTCGTCGTGATCGGGGTGCACTCGGCCAAGTTCGACAACGAGACCGATCCCGGCAGCATCCGCGCCGCGATGCAGCGCTACGGCATCCGGCATCCGGTGGTGGTGGACGAGGACCTGCGGTTGTGGCGCGCCTACGGGGCGCGCTCGTGGCCCACGCGCGTGCTGGTGGATCCGACCGGGGCGATCGTCGCCGCGGTGGCGGGCGAGGGGCGTCGCGACGAGCTGCAGCAGGCGATCGCCGCGCTGCTCGAGCGGCACGAACGCGCGGGCACGCTGGCCGCCGGGCCGCCGGCCGTGCGGCCCGACGGGGCCGTGCGAGCGAGCTCGGGGCTCGCCTTCCCCGGCAAGGTGCTGGCCGAACCGGCGGCGGCCGCTTCGGCGCGCCGGTTCTTCGTCGCGGACACCGGACACCACCGCGTCGTGGTGGCCGCCTGGCCCGAGTGCCCGGCGGGTGCGGGCACGCCGGCGCGGGCGCGTCTGCTGCGCGTCATCGGCACCGGCGAGCCGGGGCGCGACGACGGTCCGGCGGAGCGCGCCTCCTTCCACTCCCCGCAGGGGCTGGCGGTGGCGCGCGGCCGGCTCTTCGTCGCCGACACCGGCAACCACCTGATCCGCGCCGTGGACCTCGCCACCGGCGAGGTCACCACCTGGGCGGGGACCGGCGAGATGACCAACGATCGCGCCGGCGGCGGACGCGGCACGCGGCAGGGCATCAACTCGCCCTGGGACCTCGCCGTGCACGGCAGCCGCCTGCTGGTGGCGATGGCGGGCACGCACCAGGTCTGGCGCTTCGAGCTGGGCAACGCCCTGGGCCGCGCCTACGCGGGCACCGGGCGCGAGGACCTGCAGGACGGTCCCGCCGAGGAGGCGGCGCTGGCGCAGCCCTCGGGGATCGCCGTGGCCGGCGATCGGCTGTGGATCGCCGACAGCGAGGTGAGCGCGGTGCGCGGCCTCGACCTGGTGGACGAGCAGGTCTTCACCGTGATCGGCGAGGGGCTCTTCGACTTCGGCGACGTGGACGGCGCCTGGCCCGCCGCGCGCCTGCAGCACCCGCTGGGCGTGGCCTGGTGGAACGGCCGCGTGCTGGTGGCGGATTCCTACAACCACAAGATCAAGACGGTGGAGCCGGGCGCGCGCGTGGCGGCCACGCTGCTGGGCGACGGTCGGCCCGGGGCCGACGACGGCCGCGGCGGCCTGCGCCTGTTCGAGCCGGGCGGCCTGTCCGTTGCCGGCGACGAGTTGCTGATCGCCGACACCAACAACCACCGCGTGGTGTGGGCCGATCCCGCCGGCGGGAACTGGCACGAGGTGGCGATCGAGGGACTGGAGCCGCCGGTGTCACGCACGGCGGCGGCGGAGACGGACGCGGAGCTGCCGCCGGCGACGCTGCGCCGCGGGGGCGGGATCATGCTGGCGGTGGCCGCCGAATTCGCCCCCGGCCTCCACGCCGGTCCGGAGGCCCCGGTGACGTTGCGCGTGCGCGTCGGCGATCGCGTGATCGCGCAGCAGACCCGCACCGGTGTGGCGTGGCCGGTGGACTTCGCGTTGCCGGCCGGCGTCGTCGAGCCGGGGACCTGGCGGATCGAGGTCTCGCTGGCCGCCTGCGCCGACGGCGAGGCCGCGCGCTGCGTGCCGGTGCGCGGCGCGTGGCGCGTGCCGGTGTCGCTGGCGGCGGACGGCGAAGAGCGGCTCGAACTGCGTCTGCGGGCTTCGGCCGACTGAGGCGGCGGAGCCGGCCTCCGGATCAGGCGGGCGGGGCGGCGGGATCCGGCCCCGGTCGCGCCCGGGCGGCGAGCCGCATCGGCGGGGGACCGAGCTCGAGCCACACCAGGGTGAAGCCGTCGTCGGTGCGCCACAGTCGCACCTGGCGGACGTTCCACTCCGGCCGGTGCGGGGCCTCGCGCGGGTGGGCCACGACCTCGCGCCACTCCGGCCACGCGGCGCTCGCGTCGCGGAAGACCAGCAGCACGTGCCGGAACTCGAGCCGCCGGCGGCAGGCGTCGAGGTCGGCGGGCGAGGTCGCGAGGTGCAGCACCGGGCGTCGCCCGTACCAGGCGAGCAACGGCCCGAGGTTGCTCATCACCGGCTCCCCGCCGGGAGCCTCGCGGTCCAGCGTCTCCGCGATGCGCCGCAGCTCCGGCGTGCCCGGCATGCCGCGCATCGCCGAGGTGGCCCGCGCCTCGGCGAGGCCGCGCGCGGTCTGCAGGCCGCCCCAGCCCAGCGCGAGCACGCCGACGGCCACGGTCGCGAAGCGGGCGACGCCGGTGCGCGCCGATGTCGCGGCGAGCCGGGCGAGCAGTGCCCACAGCGCCAGCAGGCCGGCGGCCTCGAGGGCGATGCGCGCGGGGAAGAGGTAGCGCAGCACCGGGACGCCCACCGCGGCGACGAGCAGGCCGAGGCCCAGCACGGCCAGCACGACGCCGGCCGCGGCCCGCGGCGCGCGCGTCCCGTCGTCGGCCGTCACGCCCCGCGGCGGGCTCGTCAGCGCGAGCCACGCCACCAGCGCGCCGAGCCACAGGGCGCGCGGCCCGATGGCGAGATCGAGCAGCAACCGCGGCAGGTTGCGCGCCGTCTTGGCGGCGAGCAGCCCGGCGGCGGTGAACCCCGTGGGCAGGGCCGGCAGCTCGGGCACGTGGTGGAGCGAGAACCAGGTGTGACCCCGCACGTCGTCCCACACCGCGAAGCGCGAGAGGTCCCAGGCGGCCGAGCCGAAGGCCCGCCACTTGTAGATCCACCACGGGGCCAGCGGCAGCGCGTAGCCGAGCAGCACCAGCGCGAAGGCGCGCGCGCGCCGGCCGCGCGGGGCGAGGAGGGCGACCGCGACCGCGAAGGCGGGGGCCAGCCACAGCATGTTCCCGCGCAGCGCGCCGGTGACGCCGAGCAGGAGCCCGAAGGGCAGCGCGTGACGCGGCGCGCGCCCGAGCGCCAGCAGGGCGAGGGCGATCAGCAGGCCGAGCGTGAAGGGCAGCTCGGTGAAGCCGCCGCAGGCGAAGTGCTGCGCCTCGGGATCGAGATAGAAGGCGAGGGCGACGGTGAGCGCCGCGGCGAGCCGGGCGGGGTCGCCCATACCGGGCGCGTGACGCAGCAGCAGGCGCCACGTCACCAGCGCGAGCAGCAGACCGATCACCAGGTAGCTCACCAGCGGCAGCAGGAGCACGAGCCACTCCCGCGACTCGGCCCCGGCGGGAGCGGGACGGGGAGCGAGGCGGAAGAGCGCGGCCTCGGCCAGCACCAGCCCGGGCTGCACGACCGCCAGCGGCCACGGCGGGGCGGCGTGGCGGGAGAGCTCGAGCGGCAGCGCGAAGGTGGTGGCCAGACGCCCGTGGTCGGCGAGCTCGCGCGCGGCCAGCGCGTACTGCGCCGCATCGTAGCCGAGCACCGGCGAGCGAGCGCCGAGGCCCCATGCGCCGGCGTGCCACGACCACAGCACGGCGCCCAGCAGCGGCAGGGCGAGGAAGCTCAGGCGGACCGCGAGGGACATCCGTGTCGTGGGCACGGCGCGCAGCCTAGACCGGTGGGCGGACGCGGACAACCCGCCAAGTCGCGCGGGTCAGAAGATGTCGAGGACCGGCGCGGCCGGGATCGCCCCGGCGACCTGCGCCCGCTGGTAGAGCCGCTCGAGTGCGCGGTGGCCGACCTCGCCGAGATCGAGGGTGAGGTCGTTCACGTACATGCGCACGAAGCGCTTCCCCTGGCCGACGTCGAGCCCGCGGCCGAACTGCAGGGCGTAGCGGATGGCCTCGTCCTCGTGGGCGTGCGCCGCCTCGATCGAGGCGCGGAAACCGCGGCTCACCGCCCGCATCCGCTCGGGACCGAGGTCGCGGCGCACCACGTCGAGGCCGAGCGGCACCGGCAGGCCGTCGCGGTCGCGCCACAGCTCGCCGAAGTCGAGCACCTTGGTCAGGCCCTCCTCGCGGTAGGTGAGCTGGCTCTCGTGGATGATGACGCCGGCCTCGACCTCGCCGGCCAGCACCGCGGCGGGGATGCGGTCGAACATCACCTCGACCGGCACGCAGTCGGGGCACTCGCAGCGCAGGAGCAGCGCGGCGGTGGTGAGCGGGCCGGGAATGGCGACGCGCTTCCCCGCCAGCGACGACAGCGCCCGCGGCCCGCGGGCCACGACCACCGGGCCGACGCCGTGGCCGAGCGAGGCGCCACAGGCGAGCACGGCGTAGCGCTCGGCAAGGAAGGAGTAGGCGTGCGCCGACACCGCGGTGATCTCGAGGTCGGCGCGCTCGAGCGCGCGACGGTTGAGGCTCTGGATGTCCTCGAGCACGTGCTCGACGGTGCAGCCATCGATCGCGGCCAGGCCGGCGTGGAACCCGTAGAACATGTAGGCGTCGTCGGCGTCGGGACTGTGGCCGAAACGCAGGACGCGGGGAGCGGCGCTCATCGCGGGACCTCCGGGTGGCGGGAAGCGGATCGCGCCGGCGCCGCCGCGCGCTGCCAGAGGAACGCGCGCAGGGCGTCGAGTCCGGCGCCGGTGCGGGCCGAGACCAGGAAGGCGTCGGGGAAGCGGGCGGCGAGTCCGGCGACGGCGTCCTCGTCGGCCACCAGGTCGAGCTTGTTGAGGACCAGTGCGGTCGGACGCGGCTCGTCGAGCAACTCCTCCAGCACCGCCTCGACCGCGGCCATCTGGCGGGCGAG
>CAYNPF010000091.1:0-8240 GCA_964398895.1 uncultured bacterium | reverse complement strand
TTCGGGCAGGCGTTCCTGTCGCTTCACCCGACCCGCTACGCGAAGATCCTCGGCAGCGCCGTCAACCCGGTGCTCCGCGAGGGCAACTCCGATCGTCGCGTCGCCGCGCCGGTCAAGGCGTTCGCGCGCAAGCACCCGCACGCCATGGGCGCCTGGGCCCGGGACTCGAAGTGCCACGTCGCGCACATGACGGGCGACGATTTCTTCGGCAGCGAGCGCTCGGTCATCGTCGAGCAGGCCACGACGGCGCGGATCGTCTTCACCGGGACGGACGGCGTCGAACAGGTGATGCGCGACGGGCTGGCGATCACCGACGGCGAGGTCGTGGACGCCGCGGTGATGCGGGTGAAGCCGCTGCGGCGGTTCCTCGCCGAGCAGATCGCGGACGCGCGCCGGCAGGACGTGCTGTTCTCGGTCCACCTCAAGGCCAGCATGATGAAGATCTCCGATCCGATCCTGTTCGGCCACGTGGTGACCGTGTTCTTCGCCGACGTGTTCACCAGGCACGCCGCGACGTTCCAGGCGCTCGGCGTGAACCCGAACAACGGCCTCGGCGGGCTGATGGAGAAGATCGCGACCCTGCCGGAGGCAAAGGCCGCCGAGATCCGCGCCGACATCGAGGCCGTGCTGGCGAAGGGGCCGCGGCTGGCGATGGTCAACTCCGACAAGGGCATCACCAACCTGCACGTCCCCAGCGACGTCATCATTGACGCGTCCATGCCGGCGGCCATCCGCGCCTCCGGCCGGATGTACGGCCGCGACGGCGCGATGCACGACATGAAGGCGGTCATCCCCGACCGCAGCTACGCCGGCATCTACCAGGCCACGATCGACTTCTGCAAGGAGCACGGCGCCTTCGACCCGCGCACCATGGGCAGCGTCTCCAACATCGGGCTCATGGCGCAGAAGGCCGAGGAGTACGGCTCGCACGACAAGACGTTCCTGGTCCCCGCGGACGGCGTGATGCGGATCGTGGACCAGGCCGGCCGCGTGCTGCTCGAGCACCCGGTCGAGCAGGGCGACATCTGGCGCGCCTGCCAGGCGAGGGACCTGCCCATCCGCGACTGGGTCCGCCTCGCGGTCCAGCGCGCCCGCGTCACCAACACGCCGGCGTACTTCTGGCTCGACTCCGAGCGCGCCCACGACCGCAACCTGATCCTCAAGGTCACCAGGTACCTCGCGGACCACGACACCCGCGGCCTCGACATTCGCATCCTGGCCCCGGTCCAGGCGATCACCGAGTCGCTCCGCCGCTGCCGGGAGGGGCTCGACACGATCTCCGTCACGGGCAACGTGCTGCGCGACTACCTGACCGACCTGTTCCCGATCCTCGAGCTCGGCACGAGCGCGAAGATGCTCTCGATCGTCCCGCTGCTCAACGGCGGCGGCCTGTACGAGACGGGCGCGGGCGGCTCGGCGCCGAAGCACGTGCAGCAGTTCGTCGCGGAGGGACACCTGCGGTGGGATTCGCTCGGCGAGTTCCTGGCGCTCGGAGTCTCACTCGAGGACTTCGGCCGCAAGAACGACAACCCCGGGGCGCTGCTGCTCGCCCGGACGCTCAACGACGCCATCGGCGCCATGCTCGACGAGAACCGCGAGCCGGGCCGTGGACCCGGCGACCTCGGCAACGCCGGGACGCATGTGTACCTGGCGATCCACTGGGCCGAGGCCCTCGCCGCACAGGACGAGGACCCCGAGTGGAAAGCCCGCTTCGGCGGGATCGCCCGGGCGTTGCGCGAGGCCGAGCGGCGGATCCTCGACGAGGTCCACGCCCACGCCGGCCGCCCGCAGGACATCGGCGGCTACTACCTCCCGGACCCGGAGAAGGTCCGCCGGGCGATGCGCCCGAGCGACACCTTCAACCGCATCATCGCCTCGATCGGAGTCTGAACCACGACCCCACGGGGAACGACCCGATCCGAGAACCCGCGAAGCGGCCGCGCCCGGCGCGGCCGCTTCGTGCTCCCGCCCGGGCGGACCGAACCACGCGTCGTCAGCTCCGGCGGCGGGGGCGCGCCGAGCCGGTCGCGGCGGTCGCCGGTTCCGCCAGGGCAATGGCCAGGGCGAGGCAGTCCGCCACGCCACCCATCGTGAGGCCGACCGCGCGGTACTCGTCGTTCCAGCGCGCGAGGTGCGTCCGCGGATCCTCGCCCCGCTCCAGCATCGCCTCCAGCCGCGCGCCGTCCTCGCGGATCCGCTCCAAGCCGGGGCGCCCGCCGCGGTGCAGGGTCGTCGTGTCCTCCAGCCGGCGCATCAGCGCCGCCATCGCCCGGAACGCGCCGCCGTGCCGCCCCAGCGCCGGGAGCGCGGCCTCGAAGACGGCCGGCAGGCCGGCCCTCGCCTCCGCCTCGATGCCGCCCACCCCGCCGGCGCGGCGCAGGCGCTCGCCGGGACGATCCGCCGCGAGCCCGCGCGCCGACGCCGGGGAGCCGGCGAAGAACCGCGCCGCCAGCCGGGCGATCGCCGGCCGGAGTCGGTCGGCGTCCGTCGCGGCGACCTCGGCCGCGGCCAGCAGCACCAGCCCCGAGAGGAAGATGTAGCCGCGGTGCGCGTTGGCGCCGACGGCCTCGAACATGCGCGCCTCGGCGGCGCGCCCGGCGGCCAGGCAGCTTCGCCAGGTCGCTTCGTCGAGCGCACGATCCGGACCCGGCGCCACGTCCGACGTCGCGCCAGACGACGGACCGCGTGCCGCCGTCCACCCGGCGCGCTCCAGGATTCCGAGCAGGTCGCGATGGTAGTCGGCCAGCAGCTCGACCGACCGCCGCATGAGCCGGTACGAGAGGTCGGGGTGCGATCCCTGGTCGCGGCGATCCACCAGCCCGGGCTTGGGGGTGAGATCCAGCTCGGCCCGCGCCCCGCGCACCAGCGCGTCGGCGAGGCGACGCAGGCGCAGCCCCGCCGCGGCCGCCGCCAGCAGCTCCTGCGTGCGCCGCGACAACTCCGCCTCGGAGTGCCGACCGAGGAGGATGCACTCCCGCGCCGGCTCGCCGCAGACGAGACAGGCGCGTGCCGCCAGGCCCAGGCCGGTCCGGCCGAGCTGGCGCAGGGCACCGTCCCCGTCGCGGTGGTAGACATCGAGATCGAGCAGCCGACCCCAGGAATGGCGCTCCTCCACCCCCACGCAGAGCGCCTTGGCGCGCGCCGGCGGCCCCGGCAGCCGCAGCGCGGCCCAGGGCCCCAGCGGCTCCAGCCCGCGCCCCACCGGCAGGCGTCGCGAGCGCTTCGCGCCGGCGGCCAGCTCGCCCAGCGCGAGCGCAACCAGCGCGTCCGCCCCGCAGAGGTTCTTGTCCGCACCGGGTAGTGACACGCCGACCACGACGAGACAGTCGTCGGAGGGCATCGGCGCGAGCTCGTGGATCCGCGCCTCGCGCCGCTCGCGCGCGGCCAGCAGGCGCCCGCGCAGCGGCGCCAGCGCCGCCTCGAGCGGCGGGACGTCCGGCGCCCCCGCCGTCCGCGGACGCGGCGCCCGCGCGGGCGCCGCGTTCTCCGGCCTACTCCTTGACCCGGTGCACCGCATCAATGATCGTCCCGTCGCGATACTCGATGAGCGCGACCACCTCGTCGGTGAACTCGAGCGGACGCGGCGTGCCCGTGAGCTTGCAGATCTCCTCGTGCAGCTCGCGGATCCCCTTGACCGGCAGCCGGCGCCGCAGCAGCTCCTTGCGGAGATCCTCGTGCCGGTCGGCCACCGCGATCCCCCGCTCGGTCACGACCACGTCCACCGTGTCGCCCGGGGTGGTGACGGTGGTCAGTCGGTCGCGGACGATCGGCAGCCGCCCGCGGATGGACGGCGCCACCACGATGGCCAGCTTCGCCCCCGCCGCGGTGTCGCAGTGTCCACCGGTGTTGTGCAGCAGGTAGCCGTTCGACTCGGTGTTGACGTTCACGTTGAAGTCCACGTCCACCTCGGTCGCGCCGAGGATGACGCAGTCGAGCCGGTTCACCACGCAGCCGCGGTTGAACGGGTTGGCGTAGAGGTCGGCGCTGATCTCGCGGTGACGGATGTTCCGCCCGATCGACTCGACCGCCCGGAGGTCGAAGCACTGCACGTCGAACAACGTCTGGAAGTACCCCTCCTCCAGCATGTCCACGAAGTAGCCGGTGATGCCGCCGCAGCCGAACGAGCCCTTGACCCCCAGCTCGCGCATCCGGTTCTTCACCATGTCGGCCACCGCCAGCGAGGTGCCGCCGGAACCGGTCTGGAAGGCGAAGCCGTCCTTCAGCAGCCCCGCCGCCTCGATCACCTCGCAGGCGTAGCGGGCGATCAGCAGCCCGGCCGGGTCGCGGGTGATGCGCGTGGTGGTCGAGACGATCTTCTTGGGATCGCCGAGCGACTCGATCGGCACCACCCAGTCCACGTCGCTCTGCGAGATGCTGACCGGCGACGCCGGGTACGGCACGAGGTTGTCGGTCACCGCCACGACCTTCCGGGCGTAGCGCGCGTCGGTGAAGGCGTAGCCGAGCGAGCCGCAGGCCGAGGGCCCGCTCACCCCGTTCAGGTTCCCGGTCTCGTCGCAGCAGGGAGCCGCGATGAACGCGACGTCCACCGGCACCTCGCCCGCCACGATGGAACGGGCGCGCCCGCCGTGGCTCCGCACCACGATCGGGAAGTCCAGCTCGCCCTTGCTCACCAGCTCGCCGATCAGCCCGTTCACCCCGGTCTCGCAGCGGGTGACGACCCCCTTGCGGATGTAGGGGATGATCTCGGCGTGCACCGGGTGGACCGAGCTCGACGCGATCGTGAGGTCGCGCAGCCCCATCGCGTCGCACTCCTTGACCAGCAGGTTCAGCAGGAGATCGCCGTTCCGCAGGTGGTGATGCGTGGCGATCGTCATGCCGCTCTGCAGGCCGGTCTTCTCGATCGCCTCGCGCAGCGACTTCAGCAGCTTGCTGTCCCAGGGATTCCGTCGCTCGAGCGGCCGCGTGCTGCGGTCCACGTCGGGCATGCGCGACCACGGATCGCGGTACGGCGCGTAGGTCTTGCCCTTCCAGGACTCCGGCACTTCGCGGCCGAGGCTATTCCTTGCCATAGATCACCTCGTCGGAGAGGTCCACCTCGACCAGGCCGAAGGCCGCGGCGGTCTTGAGGGTCCGCGCCGCGCGCTTCACCACCGGCGCATCCACCATGCGACCGCGGAGCGAGATCACCCCGGTCCCCATCTCGCGGGCCCGCTTGATGGCGTCGAGGATCTCGAGCGCCTCGGCGATCTCCTCGGCCTTGGGCCGGAAGACGTCGTGCACCACCTCGATCTGCCGCGGGTTGACCAGCGACTTGCCGGTGAAGCCGAGCGACTTCACCAGCTCGGTCTCGCGACGCAGCCCGTCCATGTCGTTCGCGTCGGAGAAGACCGAGTCGATCGCCTGGATCCCCGCGGCCTTCGCCGCCCAGACGACCCGGGTCCGCGCGTGGAAGAGCTCCTCGCCGGTCTTGGAGCGCGGGATCTCGAGCGACGCGGTGTAGTCCTCCGCGCCGAAGGCCAGCGCGACCATCCGCTTCGAGGAGGCCGCGGTCTGCACGCAGTTCAGCACGCCGACGGCGCTCTCGATCGAGGGGATGATGCGGAACCAGCCGATCTCCAGTCCGAGCCGCTCCTCGTACTCGGTCAGCCGCGTGTCGAGCCGCTCCACCACCTCGGGACTGTCGGCCTTGGGCAGGCGGATCCCGTCGGGAAGCGCCGGCAGCACCTCGCGCAGGTCGTCGAGCGCGTACTTGGTGTCGAGCGAGTTGATGCGGACGTAGATCTCCATCCGCCGCTCGGGGACGCTCCTCAGGAAGTTGCGGGTCAGGATGCGCGCGCCGTCCTTCTCGGCGAGCGGAACCCCGTCCTCGAGGTCGATCATGACCACGTCGGCGTCGAACACCGGGATGTTCTGCAGCATCCCGGGCATGTTGCCCGGCACGTAGAGGAGCGAACGGCGCAGCCGATCGCGGTCGCTCATGGCTGCTCCCCCTCGAAGTAGAGGGTGTCGATGCCGCCCGTCTCGGAGCGCATCCGCTCGACCCCCTCGATGATGTACTCGGCCAGCACCACCTCGCTGGTGGCGAAGACCTCGGCCTCGAAGAGATGGCCGCCGACCACCTCGCCGTTCGATTTCGCCCCGACGATGTGCAGGTGCGGGTCGATGGCGCCGCCCGGCCCGGGGATGAGGTTCCCCTCGATCCCGAGCAGGTCGAGCGGCCCCTCGATCGTGTGCACCGGCATGCGCGGCTGCGTGATCGGCAGGTGCGCGCCGGCCTGGATGTCGCTGAAGGTGACGTTCCGCACCGAGCCGATGGCGGAGATGACGATGCCGTGCTTCAGCTTCACTTCCGTGGCGAAGCTCAGGATCTGCTCGACCAGCCGGCTGCCCGACTGGATCCGCAGGATGAACCGCCGCCCGTCGCGGCACTCACGCCAGGAGACGCCTGCCATGACCTACTCCTCTGCCGCGCGCCGCAGGGCCGTTTCGACCCGCGCCGCGATGGCGTAATCGAGCGCACCGCGATCGGAGACCTGCACCAGGGCGCGTTCCACGCCGTGCCGGGACAGGACCTCTTCGATGCGGGCGCGAATGAGGTGCTCGAATTGCCGCTTCACCGTGGACTCGACGCGGATCTCGAGGCGATCGGCCGGCTCGATCGAGACGGTCAGGTCGCTGGATTGCATCGTTCCCGCGGTCGCCTTCCTACGGACGTTCATGGGCGATGACTCCATCGGGATGCGGTCGGACGACACGCGTGCACGGCGAACGGACGCCCGACCGCGCACGCGGACCGCCTCCCTGTTCGTTCACTCGATCCGGACCACTGACGCACCCGACTCCCGGCGCCACCGCACCCCCCGGGACCGGGCGGGATTCCGCCGGCCGGGGCGGCCGCGTTCCCCGGCGCTCCCCGCTCACGCCGCCGTCCCCGCCGCGATCCGCTCGGCCAGCGCCGAGCCCTCCGGCGAGAGCAGGAATTCCATCGTGGCCTCCGGCACCCACCCGCGGATCATCTCGAACTCGCGGCGCGCCAGCGCGGCGCGCACCCGGGACGCGCTGATGAACTCCGCGGCCGGGCGACCGGCGCCGGCGATGCGCGGGATCTCGACCCACTCGACGCCGTGGTCAGGCAGCACCTCGCGCATCACCTCGTTGTAGGCGCGCGTCGCGGGATCCGCCGGCTCGCTGCCGACGAAGCGGGCGACGACCGAGAACGCGGGGGCGATCCGCTGCCCGAAGAGGTGCACGTCGAGGCGCATCTGCTCCCGCGCCACCTCGTCGAGACGCTTCAGGAAGTACGAGGGGAAGGTCGCCGCACTGACCGCGTAGCGCGAGGTGTCGAGCACCACGACATTCGCGAGCCGCGCGGTGGCGCGCTCGGCCAGGCGGCGTCGCACCGCGTAGGGGAAGACCGACCGGTCCTCGCGCACCACGAAGAGGTAGAGCGTGTCCACCCGCCGGCTGGCCTGCTCCACCAGGTGGAGATGCCCCAACGTGAAGGGGTTCCCGTTGATCACGCAGGCACCGTTGCGCCCGGGACGGATCCGCGCGGCGTTCTCGCCGACCCAGCGCCCGAAGCCGTTGCCCGACTCGAGCAGCGCCGCCTTCCCGCCGGTGACGAGGAGCTGGAAGTGGTAGGGCGCGAAGCTCGGCACGTGCTCGGGCCGCGTGAAGATCCAGAAGACCTCGTGCCCGGCGTCGCGACCCAGCCGGTGCAGCTCGGTCAGGAGCGCGCCCAGCATCTCGCCCCCCTGGCACTCGGGGAGGATCGTGATCATCTCGAAGACGTAGCCGGCGCGGGCGGCGGCCGCGACCAGGCGCCCGTCCTGGAAGACGCCGACGAAGTCGTCGCAGTGCTCCTCGAAGCGCAACCCCTGGGATTCGATCAGGGCGCGCGCCTCGGCGAGGTCGCGCCCGAAGGTCAACTTCGTGGCGGAGATCACGCTTCTTTCCCGTGGGTTCGGGCGGGCGCGCGGTTCGCAGCGCCGGGGGAACGGGAGCAGGATCCATCGCTCCAGTCGGTCGCAGCGTAGGGCGGAGACCGGCGGAGTGTCAACTCAGCGCGCGTCGCGCGCGGCGCCCGGCGCGGCCCGGGTCGCGGTGCGGACCCCGGGCGGCGTCCCCCGCGGAACATCGGCTCGCTGCGCCGCGGCGGGCGGCGTCAGGACTCGGCCCCGGGGCTGATCGTGGTGGTCGCGGGCGGAGCCTGGGCGACCGGCGCACCGAGCAGAACCGTGAACGTGCTGCCGACGTCCGGCCGGCTCTCGAGCCGGACC
>CAYNPF010000090.1:0-8355 GCA_964398895.1 uncultured bacterium | reverse complement strand
CCGACGCCGACGCCTACACCGACGCCTTCGCGGTGCCGACGCTGTTCCGCGTCGGCCTCGCCATGCCGTTCCGGCTGACGCGGCAGGCGAACCTGCAGGTGGGAGTGGACGCCTTCCACCCCAGCGACAACACCGAGGGGATGAACGCGGGAGCGGAGCTGGAGTACGGGCGCCGGCTGCTGCTGCGGGCCGGCTGGCAGGACGCCTTCCAGCAGGACACCGAGGTCGGGCTGACGCTGGGCGGCGGCGTGAAGGGCAAGGTGGACGTGTACGGCTACCAGGTGGACTACGCCTGGGCGGATCATCGGCGGCTGGGCGGCACGCATCGCGTGACCGTCGGGCTGCATTTCTAGACGGGACGCGATCGCGGTCGGGTGGCCGTGGCGGATCGGAAGAAAGGCACACACATGCGCAGGCTCATCCTGGCGCTGATGCTCCTGGGCGTCGGCGCCGCCGAGGTGCGGGCACAGTCCACGGACGCGATGCTGGACGTGATCCAGCAGTACACGTTCGACTACTTCTGGGAGCAGGCCAACGACGAGAACGGCCTGGTCCGCGATCGCAGCACGCCCACCTCGCCGGCCAGCATCGCCGCCACCGGCTTCGGCCTGTCCGCCGTCTGCGTCGGCGTGGATCACGGCTGGGTCTCGCGCAGCGCCGCGGCGGCGCGGGTGCGCACCACGCTCGAGACCTTCTGGTACGGCCCGCAGGGCACCGCCACCAGCGGCGTCATCGGCTACAAGGGGCTGTTCTACCACTTCCTCGACATGAACACGGCGACGCGGACCTGGGACTGCGAGCTGTCCACCATTGACACCGCGCTCCTGTTCGCCGGCATCCTCGACTGCAGGCAGTACTTCACCGGGGACGACACCACCGAGGTGCGCATCCGCGCGCTGGCCGACTCGATCTACCAGCGGGCCGACTGGGAGTTCGTGCGCAACGGCGCCTCGGGGATCTACATGGGCTGGCTGCCCACCACCGGCTTCAGCTCCTACGGCCTGTGGAAGGGTTACAACGAGGCGATGATCCTCTACCTGCTCGCCCTCGGCTCGCCCACCCACCCGGTGCCGACCACGACCTGGAACTACTGGATGAGCGGCTACAGCTGGCTGACCCAGTACGGCTACAGCTTCGTGACCTTCCCGCCGCTGTTCGGCCACCAGTACACCCACTGCTGGGTGGACTTCCGCCAGTGGCAGGACTCGTTCTGCCGCTTCCGCGGGATCACCTACTTCGAGAACTCGCGCCGGGCCACCCTGGCGCAGCGCGCCTACGCCGCGGCCAACCCGCGCGGCTGGACGGGCTACAGCGACAGCCTGTGGGGCCTGACCGCCTCCGACATCAAGAACGGCTACTCGGCGCGCGGCGCGCCCCCGGCGCAGAACGACGACGGCACGATCACGCCGACGGCGCCGCTCGGCTCGATCGCCTTCGCCCCGGACGAGGTCATTCCGGTCGTCCGCAACCTCTACACCCACTACCCGGCGGCCTTCGGCAGCTACGGCTTCGTGGACGCCTTCAACCTCAGCCTCAGCCCCGTGTGGTACGACAACGCCTACCTCGGCATTGACGAGGGGCCGATCGTGCTGATGATCGAGAATCACCGGACGGGCCGGGTGTGGAACCGCTTCATGGAGAACGCCGACATCCGCAACGGCCTGGCCCGCGCCGGCTTCACCGCGGTGGTGGACGTGCCCGAGGCGCCGCCGATGGTGACGGAGCCGGTGGCGTGGAGTCAGCCCAACCCGTTCACGAATGCCACGACCATCCGCTTCCGCCTGCCTGCCGCGGGCCCGGTCCGGCTGGACGTGTTCGACCTGGCCGGGCGGCCGGTCGCCCACCTGCTGGACGGGACGCGTCCGGCGGGCGAGCATGCCGTCGCCTGGACGCCGGGCGCGGTGGCGCCGGGCGTGTACTACGTGCGGCTCGAGACGGCGGGACGCACCGTCGCCACGCGCTGCGTGAAGCTCCGCTAGGCGCGGGGCTGGAGGGAGAGAGGACGGCGATGCCGTGAAAGCGACCGGTACGGCCACCATCCGCGACGTGGCGCGGGCCAGCAACGTCTCCATCGCGACCGTCTCGCGGGTGTTCAACGACAGCCCGCTGGTGAGCGAGGACACGCGCCGGCGCGTCTCCGAGGCCGCGACGACCCTGGGCTACTGGCCCAACGGCATCGCCCGCAGCCTGATCACCAATCGCACCCACACCCTGGGCCTGCTGCTGCCCGACCTGCACGGCGAGTTCTTCTCCGAGGTGATCCACGGCGTGGACTACCTGTCGCGCGAACGGGGCTTCCACCTGCTGGTGTCGCGCTCGAGCGGCAGCGGCGACGAACTGACCGACGCGCTGCGCTCGATGCGCGGCCGCGTGGACGGCCTGGTGGTCATGGCCCCGGACGTGGACGCCTCGCGGGCGCTGCGGCAGGCCGCCGGCAGCGTGCCGATCGTGCTGCTGAACCCCGAGGTGCCGCTGCCGGGCTGCGACACGCTGAGCATCGGCAACTTCCAGGGGGCCTACGCCGTGGTGCGGCACCTGATCGACGTCGGACACCGGCCGATCGCCACGATCACCGGCCCGACCCTGAACATTGACGCCCGGCAGCGGCTCGACGGCTACCGCGCGGCGCTGCGCGACGCCGGCCTCGAAGCCAACCCGGAGCTGGAGTTCCACGGCGACTTCACCGAGCGGTCGGGCTACGAGGCGGCCCGCGAGTTGCTGCGCCAGCAGGGGCGGCCGGCGGCGATCTTCGTCGCCAACGACCACATGGCGGTCGGTGTGCTGGGGGCGCTGCAGGAGGCCGGCTGGGCCGTGCCCGAGGACGTCGCGCTGGCCGGGTTCGACGACATCCGCATGGCGCGTTACCTGACGCCGGCGCTGACCACCGTGCACGTGGACATGTTCCAGATGGGCGAGCGCGCGGTGGACCTGCTGCTCGACCCGGCGCGCTCGACGCGGGGCACGGAGGGGCTGCAGGAGGTGCTGCCCACCCGGCTGGTGATCCGCAGTTCGTGCGGGGCGAACCACCCCCGCGGCCCGGTGGCGGACCGCGGCGGTCCGGCGCCCGCGGTGCCCCGGTAGGCGCGGCCATGCGTCCCCGCTCGTGCTCACGGACGACCCGGCGGCGGACCGCCCCGTGGACGGCGCTCGCCGGCCTCGCCGGGCTGCTGGCGCTGGTCCTGCTCCCGGGCTGCCGCGGTGGCGCCTCGGCAGCGGGGACGGACGCGGCCGCGCCGCCGCTGACGGCGGCGCAGACCGCCTTCCTCGACACCCTGGAGCAGGCCACCTTCCGCTGGTTCTGGGAGCTGAGCGACGCGCGCACCGGGCTCACTCCCGATCGCGCGCCCACGCGCTCGTTCGCGAGCGTGGCGGCCGTGGGCTTCGCGCTGACCGCCTACCCGATCGGCAGCGAGCGCGGCTGGGTGACGCGCGAGCAGGCGGTGGGGCGCACGCTGACCACGCTGCGCTTCCTCTGGCGCGCGCCGCAGGGGACGGCGGTGCACGGCTGCACCGGCTACCGGGGCTTCTTCTACCACTTCCTCGATCCGGCCACGGGCACGCGCTTCGAGAAGGTCGAGCTCTCGACCATGGACACGGCCCTGATGCTGGCGGGCGCGCTGTTCTGCCAGTCGTACTTCGATCGCGACGATCCGCGCGAGGCCGAGGTCCGTGCCCTCGCCGACTCGCTGTTCGCGCGCGCCGACTGGCGCTGGGCCTACGTCCGCCGGCCGTGGATCGTGCACGGCTGGGATCCCGAGACCGGCTTCCTCGAGTACGACTGGGCGGGCATGAACGAGTCCATGCTGGTGCCCATCCTGGCGCTGGCCTCGCCGACGCATCCGCTGGGCCCGGAGGTGTGGTCGGGCTGGGCGTCGCAGTGCCGCTGGGGCGACTTCCAGGGCTACGAGCACGTGGGCTTCGCCCCGCTGTTCGGCCACCAGTTCTCCCAGGTGTGGCTCGACCTGCGCGGCGTGCGCGACAGCCTGATGCGCGCCCACGACCTCGACTGGTTCGAGAACTCGCGGCGGGCCACGCTGGCGCAGCGCGCCTACGCGCTCGCCAACCCCGGGGGGTTCCGCGGCTACGGCGAGCGGCTGTGGGGTCTGACCGCCTGTGACGGGCCGCTCGACGGCACCGTCACGCTCGACGGCCGGCCGCGGCGCTTCCAGAGCTACGCGGCCCGCGGCGCCTCGTTCGGCGAGGTGGTGGACGACGGCACCGTTTCGCCCTCGGCGGCGGGCGGCTCGGTGGCGTTCGCGCCGGAGGTGGTGGTGCCGCTGCTGATGGCCATCCGTGCCGATCACGGGGGGCACGCCTGGGGCCGCTACGGTTTCGTGGACGCACTGAACCCGACGCTCGACGCGCCGGTCCGCGTGCAGCTCGGGCGGGTCGTGCCGGGGGCGGGCTGGTACGACACGGACCGGCTGGGCATTGACCAGGGACCGATCCTGGCCATGATCGAGAACCAGCGCAGCGGGCTGGTCTGGCGTACACTGCGCCGCAACCCGCACATCGTGCGCGGGCTCAGGGCCGCGGGGTTCACGGGCGGATGGCTGGATTCGACGCGCGTCGAGTGATGGGCCTCCGGGGGCACGCCGCCGGTGCGAGGTTGGCCGGCTCCCGGCTCGGTCCCGCGCACGCCGCGGCCCTGCTGCTCGCCGCGATGCTGTCGGCGGCCGGTTGCGGCGGGACGCGGGAGGCGCGCACCACGCTGCGCTTCTGGGCGATGGGGCGCGAGGGCGAGGTCGTGCAGGAGCTGGTGCGCGACTTCGAGCGCGAGAACCCCTCGGTGCACGTGGTCGTGCAGCAGATCCCCTGGGGGGCCGCGCACGAGAAGCTGCTCACCGCCCACGTCGGCCGCTCCAGTCCCGACGTCGCGCAGCTCGGCAACACCTGGATCGCCGAGTTCACCGCCCTGCGCGCCATCGCCCCGCTCGAGCGGCGCATCGCCGCCTCGCGCGTGGTGCGGCCCGACGGCTACTTCGCCGGCATCTGGGACACCAACGTGATGGACGGCGTGCCCTACGGGGTGCCGTGGTACGTGGACACGCGCGTGCTCTTCTACCGCCGCGACCTGCTGCGGCGCGCGGGCTTCGACTCGATCCCCGGCGACTGGGCCGGATGGCTGCGCTCGATGGAGGCGATGCGACGCGTGGCCGGGCCGGGGAAGTTCGCGATCTTCCTGCCCACGAACGAGTACACGCCCTGGATCGTGCTGGGGATGCAGGCCGGTTCGCCGCTGCTCAAGGACGACGACACGCGCGGCGCCTTCTCCGATTCGGCCTACCGCCGCGCCGCCGCCTTCTACCTCGACGTCTTCCGCCGCGGCCTGGCGCCCAACGTCGCCGGCGCCACGATCGCGAACCGCTACCAGGAGTTCGAGCGCGGCACCTTCGGCATGTACATCAGCGGTCCCTGGGACGTGGGTGAGTTCCGGCGCCGGCTCTCGCCGGCGATGGAGGGCGCGTGGGGCACCGCGCCGCTGCCGGGACCGGACGGGCCGGCGAGCGGCGTGTCCGTCGCCGGCGGCTCGAGCCTGGTGCTGTTCCGCTCCTCGCGGCATCCCGACGAGGCCTGGCGGCTGATCGAGTTCCTCTCGCGTCCCGACCAGCAGGTCCGCTTCACCCGGCTCACCGGCGACTTCCCGGCCCGGCGCGAGGCGTGGCGCGACACCTCGATCACGAACGAGCCCACCACGCGGGCCTTCGCCATCCAGCTCCAGCGCGCGGTCTCCACCCCGCGGGTGCCGGAGTGGGAGAACATCTCGCTCAAGCTGCAGTACGCCGTCGAGGCCATGGTGCTGGGGCACACCGACCCCGACTCGACGCTGGCCGCGCTCGACCGCGAGGTGGATCGCATCCTCGAGAAGCGGCGCTGGCTGGTGGCGCGGGCGCGCTCGCACGCGACGGGGGCGCGGCCGTGAGGGGCGCGGTCGAGAGCCGCCAGAACCGCGCCGGCTGGGCCTTCGTCGCCCCGGCCCTGGGGTTGATCGGCCTGTTCTTCTTCGTGCCGGTGCTGGCCGGTCTGGTGCTGTCCTTCACCGACTTCGACGTCTACGCCATCGGCCAGCCGGACACCGCCCGCTTCATGGGCCTGGCCAACTATCTGCAGGTGCTGCGCAACCCCGACTTCTGGCGGGCGCTGGGCAACACCCTGTACTTCGTGCTGCTGGGCGGCCCGCTCTCGGTGGCCGCCTCGCTGGTCGCGGCGCTGCTGGTCAACTCGAAGCTGGTGCGCTTCCCCGGGCTGTACCGCTCGATCTTCTTCATGCCGGTGGTCACCACCCTGGTGGCGGTGGCGATCGTCTGGCGCTACCTGTACCACCCGCAGTACGGCCTGCTGAACTGGTTGCTGGGGGGCATCGGCCTGCCGGCGGTGGACTGGCTGGGCGACCCGCACTGGGCGATGTTCGCGATCATCGTCATGTCGGTGTGGAAGAACTTCGGCTACAACATGCTGATCTTCGTGGCCGGGCTGCAGAGCATCCCCGAGGAGCTGTACGAGGCCGCGCACCTCGACGGCGCCGGCGGCTGGGCGCGCTTCCGCCACGTCACGCTGCCCAGCCTGGGCCCGACCTTCCTGTTCGTCGGCGTGATGACGATGATCGGCAACTTCCAGCTCTTCTCCGAGCCCTACGTCATGACCCAGGGCGGACCGATGGGGGCGACCCGCACGGTGGTGCTGCTCATGTACGAGGAGGGCTTCCGCTGGTGGCGCATGGGCATGGGCGCGGCCATCGCCTTCGTGCTGTTCGTGATCATGCTGCTGGGCACCACCCTGCAGATGTGGCTGCAGCGGGAGCGCCGATGAAGCGCCGCGACGTGGTGCCGGCGGTGGGGCTGCACCTCGCCCTGGTGGTCGTGGCGGTGGCGACGCTGGCCCCGCTGCTGTGGATGGTCTCGGCCTCGTTCATGTCGCCCGGGGAATCGAACACCTTCCCGCCGCACCTGCTGCCGCAGCACGCGACCCTGCAGAACTACGTGGATCTCTTCACCCGGCTCGACCTGGCGCGGTCCTTCCTCAACAGCGCGATGGTCGCGGTCTCGGCCACGCTGATCTCGCTGCTGGTGAACTCGATGGCCGGCTACGCCTTCGCCAAGCTGCGCTTCCGCGGGCGCGAGCGCGTGTTCCGCACCCTGCTGGCGGCGCTGGTCATCCCCGGCCAGGTGGGGATGCTGCCGCTGTTCCTGATGCTCAAGTCGCTGGGGCTGGTGAACACCATGGCCGGCGTCGTCGTGCCGTTCATGGCCGGGATCTTCGGCATCTTCATGATCCGCCAGTACGCGCTGTCCATCCCCGACGACCTGCTCGACGCCGCCCGCGTGGACGGCGCCGGCGAGTACCGCATCTTCTGGACGATCGTGCTGCCGGTGATCCGTCCGATCCTGGTGACGCTGGCGGTGTTCGTGTTCCTCTCGGCCTGGAACGACTTCATGTGGCCGCTGATCGTGCTGAGCGACGAGGCGAAGTACACGCTGCCCGTGGCGCTGGCGAGCCTCTCGGGCGAGCACGTGCAGGACACCGAGCTGATGATGGCCGGCTCGGTGCTCACCGTGCTCCCGGTGGTGATCCTGTTCATCTCGCTCCAGCGCGCCTACATCCGGGGCGTCATGATGGGGAGTGTCAAGGGATGAAAGACCTGCTCGCGGGAATCGTGCTGGTGGCGGGGATGGGGCTGGCGGCGCCGGGCGCGGCCGCCACGCCGGTGGCGGTGGACGGCTTCGAGGCGGCGAACGACTGGACGGCCCGGCCCGCGGACGGCGTCGAGATGAGGCTCACCCGCGTGCCGGGCGAGCACGGCAACGCCCTGCGCGTGGACTTCCGCTTCGTCAAGGGCGGCGGCTACGCCGTGCTGCACCGCGACGTCGCCCTCGACCTGCCGGAGAACTACCGCTTCACCTTCCGCCTGCGGGGCGACTGCGCGCCGCAGAACCTGGAGTTCAAGCTGATCGACTCCTCCGGCGCCAACGTCTGGTGGTGCAACCAGCGCGGCTTCGTCTTCCCGCGCGACTGGAGCACGGTGACCATCCGCCGGCGCCAGGTCGAGTTCGCGTGGGGACCGGCCGGGGGCGGCACGCTGCGCCACGTCGCGGCGCTGGAGCTCGCCATCACCGCCGGCAGCGGCGGCAGCGGCACCGTGTGGCTCGACGACCTCGAGTTGACCCCGCTGCCGGTGCCCCCGGCGGTGCCGCCGGCGCCGATCGCGAGCGCTTCCTCGGCCCGGCGCGCCGCCGCCGCGGCGGCGGTGGACGGTCGCGCGCGCACCGAGTGGGCGAGTGCGCCCGGCGACGCCGCGCCGTGGCTGGAACTGGACCTCGGGATGGAACGGGAGTTCGGCGGGCTGGTGGTGGAGCG
>CAYNPF010000089.1:0-8356 GCA_964398895.1 uncultured bacterium | reverse complement strand
GCGTCGGCGTAGG
Organism: uncultured bacterium; assembly: GCA_964398895.1. Lineage (GTDB taxonomy): Bacteria > Eisenbacteria > RBG-16-71-46 > RBG-16-71-46 > RBG-16-71-46 > JANXPZ01. Next base: position 8,343 of record CAYNPF010000089.1, on the reverse strand, counting down.
TGCCGCCGTTCATCTCCTTGAAGGCCGAGCAGCGGTTGGCGGCCGCACCCGTGTACTCCTCCTCGCCGGGGGCGGAGGGGTTGGTGAGCGGGGCGCCGACCACGACTTCCGCGTCGTCGTCACCGGCGTCCCGGGCGCAGGCCAGCACGCAGCGGGCGCCGTAGCGCTCGAACACCGCGAAGCTGGTCGGGTCCTCGATCACGTACTCGGCCTCGCCGTCCCAGTCGAGATCGGCCGCGCGGGTGACCGTGGCGCCGCCGAGCAGTCCGCGGGCCGCGCTGTCGGCCCACGCGGCGGCCGCGGCGTAGAGCCCGACGCCGCGCACGTGGTTCTGCAGGCGCAACGCCCAGGTGTTCACGCCGTCCCAGGTGGCGTCGGGGCTCGTCCAGGCGCCGTAGCCGTCGGAGTCGCTGTAGTCCGCCGCGTCCTCCTCGTGCCAGGCGGTCTCGTAGATCATCGCCAGGTAGGAGGCGACGCCGAGGTCGCGCAGCCGCCCGGCGGGAGCGGCGGCGAGCGCGGCCCAGGCCTCGTACATCAGCGTGCCGGGCGTGTTGAGGTCGCCGTGCTTCATGCCGCTGGGCAGGGGTGGACCATCGTCGGTGACGCTCGCGCCGCGCGCGTGGTAGTCGCCCTGCGCGCCGGTGATCACCGGCACGAGGTCGCAGAAGCTCTGCTCGTTGCCGCCGTAGCCGGCGTCCGCGTCGTAGTACCAGTAGTGGTACGAGTCCTCGCTGGCGTGCTTGAGCCACTCGTAGGTCTGGATGGACAGGTCCGTGCGCGTGCCGTGGTCCACCACGAACGCCGAGGGGTTGGCCAGGGCCAGGGCCAGCAGGTCCTTCAGGTTCACGATGCGCACCCACGGATGGTTGGCGAGCCAGCGGATGGTGTTGTGGTACTGGTTCGGGTTGTTGTTGGGCACGCTCACGCCCTGCACGGGGTCGAAGGACTTGCCGGCCAGCGCCTCCCAGTCGTCGAACACGACGACGATCTCGCTCGAGTTCCCGTAGAGCGCCTTCTGCAGCAGGCTGTAACGCGTGTCCATCACCGCGCCGCCGTCGAAGTTGCCGAACTTCGCCTGGTCCTCGCGGTCGTTGATCATGAAGCAGTAAACACCGTTGACGCGGTGCACCTTGTGCCGATAGCCCTGGTCGGGCGAGCGGCTCTCGCCGGGGTAGAACCACCAGTGCAGGTGCGTCACCTCGTCGAGGTAGGTGGCGGCGTAGGGGCTGGCGGCGATGTCCGCGAAGGTGCGACCGTCGAGCGGCGCGAGCCCGGTGTCCTGCGAGCGGATCACGCGCTCGGGCACATGCATGACCTTCGCGTCGGCGGCGCTCACGCCGTAGACCACCTGGTTCAGGCTGTCGGTGAGGGCCAGCGAGGCGGCGTTCACCGGCCCCTCGAAGTACGGCAGGATGTGCTCGGCCAGCACGCCGCCGATCAGCGAGCCGGGGCGCGAGGCCTGGTCGGCATCCACGAAGTCGCGCAGGCGGGCGAGGAAGCTCGGCCCGTCCTGCGGGTCCGACGCGCCGCCCGCCGTGCGCGCCCACTGGCAGGCGATGGTGAGCGTGCCGCTGGGGTGGAGGTTGATCGGCACGCCGAAGATCTCGTGGGTGTCGAGCGTGCGCAGGAAGCCGGTGCCGCCGGCGATGCCGGTGTGAGCCGCGGAATCGTAGATGTGCGCGCCGATGTCGCCGGCCTTGTTCACCGACTGGTTGCCGTGGGCGATCGAGGCGTAGTAGACGACCCCCGCCTGCGCGGTGGAGGAGGTGCCGCCGTTGAGCACGCCGTCCGAGCAGCCGCGGTCGGCGTCCTCGATGGCGTCGGCGATCTTGCTGTGCCCCGGACAGCTCGAAGCGGCGCCGTCCTTCACCGTGAACACCTGGAAGGTCAGCGGCGACGTGCCGTTCCAGCCGGCGTTCAGCAGGGACTGCCGGGTGATGCCGAACTCCACCGCGTCGAGCTGGCTGTTGAAGTACGAGCCGAGCCAGGCGCCGGTGATGTTGTTCCAGGACGAGTCGTAGATGCGGTAGTCGCTGCCGTAGGTCGTCCCCGAGCGGTACAGGCAGAGGCACAGCTCCCAGGGATGGTCGGTGGTGCAGTCGAGGTAGTCGGGCAGGTAGCTCTGCCCGCCGGCGGCGGCGTCCACGGCCACGTAGAGGTCGAGGTAGCCGTTCTCGGCCCCCAGCGCGAGATCGTAGAGGTCCACCCGGAAGAAGACGTTGCCGTTCTCCTCCCGCTCGTAGAAGGCGACGAGGTCGCGCGAGTCGTCGTAGCCGTCGTAGTAACGGTAGGTCTGGTCCACCGTGCCGGCCTCGTCGAGCGCCCGGCAGTCCGTTGGCAGCCAGTCCTGGAACTCCTGGTACCAGGTGACGCCGGCCCGGTCGGTCCCGAGCGCGGGCCCGGGCCCGATCGTGATCGGGCCGGCGGCAGCGGGCGCGATCGCGAGGGCCAGCAGCGTCGCGACCAGGCAGGGGAGCAGGGCGGGCGGGGCGGAACGGCGGGCGGACCGGATCACGGGAGCGCTCCTCGGATGTGTGGCCGGGTGGATCGGGCTGCCCTCGATTGTACCGGGGCGCGCCCGTCGGCGCATCCGCGGGCGCGGGGGGCACGGATCAGTGGTAGAGCGTCTTCAGCCGACCCCAGCTCGTGGCCAGCGTCGGCACGGGCACCGCGCCGAAGGTCTGCACGCGGTGGTTCCGGGTGTCGGCGATCAGGACGTCGTCGCTGCTGTCCAGCGCGAGGAACTGCGGCCGGTCGAACTGGGCGATCCCGGTGCCGCCGGTGCCCCACTGGGCGAGGTAGCCGCCGAAGTTCTTGAACACCTGGACGCGGTCGTTGCCGCCATCCACGACATAGATCAGCCCGCTGCCGTCCACGGCCACACCGGCGGGGACGTTGAAGCGGCCGTTCGCCGTGCCGTAGGAACCCCACTGCCAGAGGTAGCCCCCGTTCTCGTTGAAGACCTGGATGCGGTGGTTCTGGCTGTCGGTCACGTAGACGCGTCCGGCCGCGTCCACCGCCACGCCGAGCGGGCAGTTGAATTGCCCGTTGCCGCTCCCGGGGCCGCCCCACTGCGTGACGAAGCTGCCTCCGGTGTCGAACTCCTGGACGCGGTGGTTGAGGTAGTCGGTGACGTAGACGTGGCCGTTGCGATCCACCGCCACGCCCATCGGCCTGGCGAACTGCCCGCTGCCGGCGCCGGAGCCGCCCCACTGCGTGACGAAGGTGCCGTCGCCGCGGAACACCTGGATGCGGTGGTTGTACGTGTCGGCCACGTAGACGCGGCCATCGGCATCCACCGCCACGCCGGCGGGGCCACTGAACTGGCCGGCGCCGCTGCCGTAGCTGCCCCAGCGCGTGACGCTCGTGCCGGCGCGTGTGAAGACCTGCACGCGGTTGTTCAGGTGGTCGGCGATGTAGACGTTGCCGGCGGCGTCCACGGCGATCCCCTGCGGGTAGCGCAACTGGCCGTCGCCGGTGCCGTAGCTGCCCCACTGGTTGATGTAGGTGGGAGCCTGCGCGAAGGCGGGCGCGGAGGACAGGAGCCCGAGGACGACGAGCAGGACGAGGCGCCGTGGCATCATGATGGGTTCCCGGTTGAAGTCCCGTTGCGGTCGCATGGCCGCAGGGCCGCGACCGCGCACCGCACTCCGATTATGGACCCCGGGCCGCGCGCCGGAAAGGGAATCCTCCCGCCCGAGCCGTATCCGCGCCCCCCGGCGCGGACCCGGGAATCCTCCGGGTCAGGGCGCCGCGACCGCCGACATCCCGAACGGCGGGGCGGCGGCGCGCGGTCGCGCGGCGCAATCGCCCAGCCAGATGAGCGTGGTGGCCTCGGTGAAGGCCGAGCCCTCGCGCCGCAGGCGGGCGTCGGAGAACATCGCGGCGATGTCCGCGCCGGGCGGCAGGTAGGCGCGCAGCAGCGGCAGCCGCTCGTGCAGAGCGGTGCGCATCGCCGCTCCCAGGCCCTGGGCGATCCAGCGGTCCTGCTCGACGTCGAAGCCGCGCTTGCGCCGCGCCAGGCGGATGACCTGCGGCAGGCGGTCGCGCGCGTAGTCGCGCAGGATCCACTTGCGCAGACCGTCGCGCAGCTTGTACTCGACGCCGAGCGCAAGCGCGAACTCGACCAGTTCATGGTCGAGGTAGGGCAGGCGGCTCTCGACGCCGTGCGCCATCGAGCTGCGATCCTCGTAGCGCAGCAGCGTCGGCAGGCTGGTGTGCAGGATGTCGTGGAGCTGGCGTACCCACAGCGGCCGTCCGAGGTCGGCCCGCATGGTGAGCTCGCCGGGCTCGGCGAGTCGCAGGCGGGTGGCGATGCCGCCGGCGCCCGAGTAGCGTCGCCCGGCCTTCCAGTAGAGCGCCGCCCGCGGCAGCTCGGCGAAGAGCTCGGGGAGCGCGCGCAGCACGAACGCCAGCGCCCGGGCGTGCGCGCCCTGCTGCACGAGCTGGCGGACGTGGAAGTACTCGAACTTCCGGTAGCCCATGAACACCTCGTCGCCGCCCTGGCCGCCCATCACCACCTTGACGCCGTGCTCGCGCGCCGCGCGGTAGACCAGGTACTGGCCGACGATGCTGCCGGTGGGGAAGGGCGCCCCCTGCGCCGCGATGGAGGCGAAGTAGGCCTGCACGATCTCGGCCATGCCGGGGCGCACGAAGTGCACGTGCAGCCCGGTGTGGCGGCTGAGGTGGCGCACCATCGGCCCCTCGGTGGCCGCGTCCTCGGGATGCCCGAAGCTGAAGCCGGTGACGTGGCCCTGGTCGAGGCAGATGGCCGCCACCGTCGAGGAGTCGAGCCCGCCGCTGAGCGACACGCCCACCGGCACGTCGGCCCGCATGCGCAGCGTCACCGCGCGTTCGAGCCGCGCGGCCATCTCGTCGCGCACGCCCGCCTCGGACCGCGCGAGCAGCTCCGCGGCGGTGCGCTCCACCGCCGCCGCGAGGTCGTAGTAGCCGTGCATCTCGAGTCGCAGCGGCCGCGCGGCGAGATCCACGACCGCGTAGCCGCCCGGCTCGAGACCGCGCAGGCCGCGGTAGGGGGCGCGATTGCCGTCGTCGTAGACCCAGTAGCGGATGCCGCGCGCCGCGTAGCCGAGGTCGGGCTCCAGCCCCAGCCAGGCGGCCAGCGCCTCGCAGGTGGAGGCGAAGAAGAGCCGCCGCTCGTCCTGCCAGTAGTAGAGCGGCTTGATGCCGAAGCGGTCGCGCACCAGGAGGAAGCGGGCGGCGTCGCGATCCCAAAGGCCGAAGGCGAACATGCCGTTGAAGCGCTCGAAGGCCGCCGTGCCCCAGGCCTTGTAGGCCTCGAGGATGACCTCCGCGTCACCGGTGGAGCGGAAGGTGTGGCCGCGCGCCTTCAGTTCGTCGCGCAGCTCGCGGTAGTTGTAGACCTCGCCGTTGTAGACGAGGCACAGCCGCCCCTCGTGGTCCCACAGCGGCTGGTCCGACTCGGCGGACAGATCGAGGATCTTGAGCCGGGAATGCCCGAGCACCACCCGCGCCGCCGACTCCGGCAGCGTCTGGACGGCCTCGTGGTCGGGTCCGCGCGCGCGCTGGCTCGCGACGACCGCCTCCACCAATCCCTGTGCCTCCGGTCCGCCATCGAGGCAGACCGCGCCGGCGATCCCGCACATGTCCCGGTTCCTGCGTTGAGGGTCGCTGCCGAAACGGAGTCGGCCGCACCCGGGTCTGTCCCTGCCCCGTGAGGCGGCTGACCGCGGCAGGTTACGCCAATCGGGCCGAAAAGGCCCGGAGGAACTGCGCGGCCGGCGGCGGCTCGCGGCCGGTTCGCATTCCGGCAACGACCGCGGCGGCGCGGTGGACGGGGATCAGCCCCCGGCGCCCAGTTTCGCCGCCAGCTCGCCCAGCCGGCGCTCGTGCGCCTCGAGCCGGCGCAGGATCTCGTCCACCTTCGTCGCCACCTCGGCGGTCGGTTCGGCGGCCCGCAGGGCCTCGAGCCGGTGCACGGCGTCGAGGATGAGCTCGTCCTGGTGGGCGAGGTGATCCATCACCACCTCGATCTCCCGCTCGGCCTTCTGGTTCACCTCGAAGTCGTTCTCGGCCATGAGCCGGTCCTTCTTGGCCTCGCGGTTCTGGCTCATCATCACCACCGGGCCGGTGTAGGCGGCCTGGAAGCTGAGCACGAGGTTGAGGAGGATGAACGGATACGGGTCCCAGGCCCGCCACGCTCCGGGATGGAGCGCCAGGTAGGCGACCAGCCACACGTTGACGACGATCCAGCCGAACAGCAGCACGCTCTGGACGATGATGAACGGCCACGAGCCGATGGTCGCGGTCACGGCATCGGCGATGCGCTCACCCGTCGAGCGGCTGCCCAGGTGCTCGCGCAGCACGTTGCGGATCGGGGGATGGTCGTGCTTGAAGAGAGCGGCTGGGCCCAGGCGCAGCGGGTGCTCCGGCACGGTGGTCCTCCTCGGCTCGGGTGACGACGGCCCGGCGGCGGATGGGTCCCGCCGCGGCGGACAGCGGCATCTTAGCCGCTGGCGCCGCGCCCGTCATCGGCCGGCCCTCCCGGCGGGCTTCCCAAACCCGGTCCCCGCCTGCTAGCGTCCCCGCGTCATGTCCTCCTCCTTCGGCACCCTCTTCCGCTTCATGACCTTCGGCGAGTCGCACGGCCCGGCGGTGGGCGTGGTGGTGGACGGCATGCCGCCGGCCATCCGCGTGGACGTCGCCGACGTCCAGCGCGAACTCGATCGCCGCCGTCCGGGGCAGGGGTCGCTGGACTCGCCGCGGCGGGAGCCCGACCGGGTCGAGGTGCTCTCCGGCATCTTCGAGGGTGTGACGCTGGGCACGCCCGTCGCACTGCTGGTGCGGAACACCGACGCCCGCCCGGAGGACTACGACGCGCTGCGCGACGTGTACCGGCCCGGCCACGCCGACTTCGTCTGGCAGCAGAAGTACGGGGTGCGCGACCACCGTGGCGGCGGGCGCGCCTCGGGCCGCGAGACCGTCGGCCGGGTGGCGGCGGGCGCGCTGGCGCGCATCGCCCTCGGCACCATCGGCGTGAGCCTCCACGGCGCGACGGTGCAGGTGGGCGGCGTGGTCGCCGCCTGGCGCGACTGGGACGAGGCCGGACGCAACCCGGTGCGCTGCCCCGACGCCGCCGCCGCGCCCGGGATGATCGCGGCGATCGAGGCGGCGCGGGCCGACCACGACTCGATCGGCGGCGTGGTCGAGGTCGTAGCGCGCGGCGTGCCGGTGGGCTGGGGCGACCCGGTCATGGACCGGCTCGACGCCCGCCTCGGCGCGGCGCTGCTCTCGATCCCGGCGGTCAAGGGGGTCGAGATCGGCGACGGGTTCGCCCTCGCCGGCCGGCGCGGCTCGGAGACCAACGACGTGCTCGAGCAGGGTCGCCACCTCTCGAACCACGCCGGCGGCATCGTCGGCGGCATCTCCAACGGCGCCGAGCTGGTGGTGCGGGCGGCGGTGCGCGCCCCCAGCTCGATCGGCCGCGAGCAGACCGCCGCCACCGCGGCGGGCGGGACCACGCCGCTGCGCCTCGGTGGGCGCCACGATCCCTGCATCTGCCCGCGCGTCGTGCCGGTGGCCGAGGCCATGGTGGCGGTGACCCTGATGGACGCGTGGCTGCGCCAGCGGGCGCTGCGCGGCCGGGAGCGCTGACGTGCTGCTGCGCATCCGTCCCGGAACCGGCGAGCCGGCGGTGAGCGAGGCCATCGCCCGGCTGCGCCGGACCGGGCTGGCCGTGCACCGCACCGATCACGACGGGCGCATCCGCTTGGCGGCGGTGGGCGACGTGGGCGCGCTCGACTGGGACGAGGTGCGGCGCTGGCCGGTGATCGAGAGCGCCGAGGCGGCGCCGGTGCCGTTCGAGCTGGCCTCGCGCGCCTTCCACCCGGCGGACACGGTGATCACCGTGGGACGCTGCGCCGTCGGCGGGCGCCGCCTCGCCCTGATGGCCGGCCCCTGCGCGGTCGAGAGCGAGGCGCAGGTGCGCACGGTCGCGGCGGCGGTGGCCCGGGCCGGGGCCACGGTGATCCGCGGCGGCGCCTACAAGCCGCGCACCTCGCCCTACACCTTCCAGGGCCTGGGGGAGGAGGGGCTGCGCCTGCTGCGCGGCGCGGCCGACGCCCACGACCTGGCGGTGGTTAGCGAGGTGCTCGACCCGGCGATGGTGCCGCAGGTGGCGCGCTACGCCGACATCCTCCAGGTCGGCGCGCGCAACATGCAGAACCTCTCGCTGCTGCGCGAGGTGGCGCACGCGCAGAAGCCGGTGCTGCTCAAGCGCGGCATGGCCTCGACCATCGAGGAGTGGCTGATGAGCGCCGAGCACGTGCTGGCCCACGGGAACCCGCGCGTGATCCTGTGCGA
>CAYNPF010000088.1:0-8484 GCA_964398895.1 uncultured bacterium | reverse complement strand
GTCCAGGGCTGTTCAGTCAAGCCGAGGGCGGCACGCTCTTCCTCGACGAGATCGCCGAGCTTCGCCCCGAGCTGCAGGTCAAGCTGCTGCGCGTCCTGCAGGAACGGGTCTTCGAGCGCGTCGGCGGCACCCGCACACAGTCCGCCGACGTTCGCTGGATCGCGGCCACCAACCGCGACCTCGCCGCGATGCGCGCCGCCGGCACGTTCCGCGAGGACCTCTACCACCGTCTCGCCGTCTTCCCGGTGCGGCTGCCGCCGCTGCGGGAGCGGCGCCAGGACCTGCTGCCGCTGGCCGGCGTGCTGCTGACCCGCATCGCCGGCGAGCTCGGACGGCCCCGGCTCGAGCTCGACGAGGGCGCGCGGCGCCTCATCGCCGCCGCCGAGTGGCCGGGCAACGTGCGCGAGCTGGCCAACACGCTGGAGCGCGCGGCCATCCTCGCCGGCGGCGAGACCATCTCCGCCCGCCACCTCGAGCTGGAACCGCCGGCCGTCGCCGCGGGCGGACCGGTGCGCACCATGGTCGAGCTGGAACGCGAGGCGCTGCAGCGCGCCCTGGCGGAGTGCGGCGGCAACCGGCGGCGGGCGGCCGAGCGGCTGGGCATCGGCCTGCGCACGCTCTACGAGAAGCTCAAGCGCTACGACTTGAACTGACCCGCCCCGCGCCGTCGGCCGCGCATGGACGTGCGCGACGCCGACTGGGTATGCTCGCCGCATGAGCGACGAGACGCCCACGCCGGTCGGACCGATGGTGAGCGAACCGCCCGGGCCTCCGGGGCCGGCTTCCGCCGCGCGCCCGGACACCGCCCTGACGGCCCCGCCGGCGGTCGCCGCGCCGCCGCTGCGGCTCGCCTTCGCCGAGCTCGGACTGGGCCTGGCCGGGCTCGCGGCACTCGGCCTCGGCATGATCGAGGTCGCCCTCTACTTCGTGCTGGCCACGCTCCTCCTCGCCGCCCACGCCGCCGACGTCCACCCGGCGCTGCGGCGCGTCCACGCGTGGCTCGGCTGGATCCCGGCGGTCGTCGGCGCGGTGTTGCTCGGCGCGGTCGCCTTCTCCACCACGCGCGGCGTCGCCCTGGCGGGCGACGTGCCGCGTCTCGCCATCGCGGGCTTCGCCCTCCTCGGCGCCGGCGTCACCCTGGCGCTGCTCTCGCGCCGGCTCGCGGACGCCTGCGCCCGCGGCCTCTTCCGCGGCGCCACCCCCGACCGCACCCTGCGCCTGGCGGCGACGCTGGTCGTCACCACGCTGTGGCTCGGGCCTTCGCTGTGGTTCGTCGCCCACGACGTGCTCGCCGAGTTCCTCGCCGACCCGAGCCGCCTGACGAGCCCCGTCTCGCTCACCGGCTCGCTGGTCGGCTACGTCGTGCTGGCCTTCGCCGGCGTGGGCTGGCTCGCCCGCCGCGACCTCGCCGCCGCGCTGGACCGCCTCGGTCTGGTCCGTCCGCGCGCCCGCGACCTCCTCGCCGCCGTCGTCGGCGTGCTGGTGCTGTGGCTGTTCAACGCCGGCAGCGAATGGCTCGAGCGCGCGACCCTGCCCGAGCTGTGGCGTCGGGACAGCGCCTTCGGGATCGCCCTCGCCGGCACGCTCGGCCCGGCGCAGGTGCTGCTGCTGGGGTTGAGCGCCGGCGTCGGCGAGGAGATCACCCTGCGCGGCGCGCTGCAGCCGAAGCTGGGGATCGTGCTCACCGCCGTGCTGTTCGCCGTGCTCCACGTGCAGTACTCGTGGTACGGCATCCTCTCGCTGATGTTCTTCGGGCTGCTGCTCGGACTGGTGCGGCGGCACGGCAACACGACGGCGGCGATCCTGGTGCACGCGGTCTACGACGTGATCGCGGTGGCCACCGCCGGACACTGAGCCGACCGGACGCGACGACGGCGCCCGGGTCGCCCCGGGCGCCGCGCGTCGAACCGCGTGCGGACGACGATCAGCCGTTCCTGGCGGCGAAGTCGTCCATGAGCTGCACCAGCGCCTTCACGCCCTCGACCGGCATGGCGTTGTAGATCGAGGCGCGGCAGCCGCCCACCGAACGATGGCCCTTCAGCCCCTCCAGCTTGAGCTGCTTGGCCGCCTCCAGGAACTTCGCCTCCAGCTCCTCGGTCTTGAGCCGGAAGACCACGTTCATCTTCGAGCGGCAGTGCTTCGGCACCGGGCAGTTGTAGAACCCGGCGTGGCGCTCGATCGCATCGTAGAGGAGGCCGGACCGCTCGGCGGCCAGCTTCTCCGCCCCCGCCAGTCCGCCCTGGGCCTTCAGCCACTCCATCGTGAGCTGGATCATCCACACCGCGAACACCGGCGGTGTGTTGTACATCGAGTTCTCCTTGACGTGCAGCCGGTAGTCCAGGTAGGCGGGGATCGTCGCCGGGCAGCGCTCGAGCATGTCCTCGCGCAGGATGACCACCGACGCGCCGGCCGGACCGGCGTTCTTCTGAGCGCCGGCGTAGATCATCGCGAACTTCTCGACCGGGATCCGGCGGCTCATGAAGTCCGAGGACATGTCGCAGATGAGCGGCACGTCGCCGGTGTCGGGCCAGCCGTGCCACTCGATCCCGCCGATGGTCTCGTTCGAGGTCAGGTGCAGGTAGGCCGCGCCGGGCGTGACCTTCAGGCTCTTCGGGTCCGGCAGCTCCGTGAAGTTCCCGGGCTTGCCGTCGAACAGCACGTTCACGGCGCCGATCTTCTTCGCGTCCTCGCAGGCCTTCTTCGACCAGGTGCCGGTCACGGTGAAGTCGCAGCTCTTGCCGCCCCACAGGAAGTTCATCGGCACCATGCCGAACTGCAGCGTGGCGCCGCCGCCGAGGAACATCACCTTGTAGTTGGCCGGCAGGCCGAGCAGCTCCTGGAACAGGGCGACCGCGCGGTTGTGGATCTCCTCGTAGACCTTGCCGCGGTGGCTCATCTCCACCAGCGACATGCCCTTGCCCTGGTAGTCCACGAACTCGTCACGGACCTTCTCGAGGACGGGCAGCGGCAGCGTCGAGGGTCCGGCGTTGAAGTTGAAGATACGGGCCACGTCACTTCCCTCCCTGGCGCGAAGCGAGGATCTCCACGACCTCGGCGCCGATGCGGAGCAGGTTCTCCTTCGTGCTGGCGCCCAGGTGCGGCACCATGAGCACCTTCGGGTGCTTGAGCAGCGGGTAGTCGGGCGGCGGCGGGTCCGATGGCCACACGTCGGTGGCGTAGCCGCCGAGCTGGCCGCTGTCGAGCGCCGCCTTCACGTCCTCGGGCACGATGGTGGCGCCGCGGCCGGCGTTCACCAGGATCGCGCCCTTCTTCATCTTCCCGATCACCGCGGCGTTGATCATGCCGCGCGTCTGGTCGGTGAGCGGCGTGTGCAGGCAGACGTAGTCGGCCTGCGCCACCAGCGCCTCGAGCGACGGCACCATCTGCGCCACCGGCGAGCTGGTCACGAACGGATCGTAGGCCAGCACCTTCATGCCGAACGCCGCCGCGCGCTTCGCCACTTCCTGGGCGATGCGCCCGATCCCGACCAGGCCCAGCGTCTTCTGGAACAGCTCGGTGCGCTTGAGCTCCTTCTTCAGGAACCTGCCCTCGAGCATCCCGTTGTGCGCCTCGATCAGGCGGTTGGGGATCGCCAGCATCATCGCCAGCGTCAGCTCGGCCACCGCCACCGACGAGGCCTTCGGCGTGTTGAGGACCTCGCAGCCCTTCTCCTTCGCCGCCGCCTTGTCAATGTTGTCGGTGCCCACGCCGCCGCGCACGATGAGCTTGATGCTCGTCGCCTTCTCGAAGAAGGCCTTGTCCGCCTTGGTCGCGGCACGCACCAGCACGACCTCGGCCTCGGGCAGGCGGGCGATGTCGGAGGTGACCTCGCCGAACCGCTTCAGCTTCTCCGGCAACACGTCATCGAACTTGTCCGCGATCAGGATCAGCAAGTCGTTCCCCCTTTCACCGAGCGGCCGGCGCCGCTCACTCGTCCAGGCTCCGCACCACCATGCCGGAGCGCAGCTTGGGTTCGAACCACGTAGACTTCGGCGGCATCACCTGCCGCGCGTCGGCGATGGCCATGAGCTGCTCGATGCTCGTCGGGTACATGGCGAACGCCACCCCGCCGCTCGCCCGGGCGCGCCGCTCGAGCTCGACCGTGCCGCGGATGCCGCCCACGAACTGGATGCGCTTGTCGGTGCGCGGGTCGGCGATGCCCAGCACCGGCCCGAGCAGGTTGTCCTGCAGGATCGCGACGTCGAGGCTGCGCACCGGGTCCGACTCCGGGAAGGTGCCGGGCCGCGCGGTCAGCCGGTACCAGCGCCCGCCCAGGTACATGCCGAAGGAGCGCGGCCGGTCCGGGCTCGCCTGCTTCGCGTCGGTCACCTCGAACTTCTCCTCCACCTTCGCGCGGAAGGCCTCGGGCGTCAGCCCGTTGAGGTCGTTCACCACCCGGTTGTACTCCATGATCTTCATCTGGTCGTGCGGGAAGATCACGGTGAGGAAGAAGTCGCAGCCCGCCTCGCCGGCGGGCTTCGGGTCGCGCGCCTTCCGCAACTGCTGCACGCGCGAGGCCGCCGCCGAGCGGTGGTGCCCGTCGGCCACGTAGAGGAACGGGATGCCGCCGAACAGGCGGCGCAACTCCGCGACCTCGGCGGCATCCGCGATCACCCACAGCGTGTGCCCGATGCCGTCCTCGCTGACGAAGTCCACGTCGGGCGGGCGGGCGCAGGCGCGCGCCACGAAGGCGTCCAGCTCGGGACGGGCGCGGTAGGTGAGGAAGACCGGCCCGGTGTTGGCCGAGAGCACGTCCACGTGGGTCGTGCGCTCGTCCTCCTTGTCCTTGCGGGTGTGCTCGTGCTTCTTGATGAGGTCCTGCTGGTACTCGGCCACCGAGGCGCCGGCCACCACGCCGGTCTGCACGTGCTCGCCCATCTTCTGCCGGTAGAGGTAGAAGCACGGGGTGGCGTCGCGCACCAGCAGCCCCTCGGCCAGCCAGGCCTGCAGGGTCTCGCGTCCCTTCTCGAAGATGCGCGGGTCGAGGGTCTCGAGTCCCTTGGGCAACTGGATCTCGGACTTCTCGATGCGCAGGAAGCTGTGGGGCTTGTCGGCGACGTAGGCGACGGCTTCGTCGAAGTCCACGACGTCGTAGGGCGGCGCCGCGATCGCCGGCGCCAGGTCGGGCCGGGGGCGGATGCCGCGGAAGGGTCGGATGTCGGACACGGCTTTCCTCCGTGAGAGGACCACGAGGTGGGCGGCAGAGAACTCCTGCATATACCGCCGCCCGCCGGCTTGGCAAGCGAAAACCGCCCGCGGCCGGGAGCGGACTCCGGCGGCGCCGCCACCCACCGCGGGCCGCCCGGATCGCCTCTAAAGTACGATGGACCTGCCGTCCGCGCCAGCCGGCGGAAACGCGCCGGCGCGGCCGCCGACATTGGCCTCGATCACGCCCCGCGGCTTGGCCTGCCCGGGCCGGACGGCTACTCCAGCGTCTCGCCGGGGCGCAGGGCGACGACCTGCGCGTCGAGCTTCAGCTTCGCCAGCTCCTCGCGCAGCATCTCGGGCGTGCCGGTGAGCGCCGGGAAGGTGCCGTAGTGGGCCGGCACGATCCAGCGCGGCTTGAGCATCCGCGCCGCCACCGCCGCCTCGCGCGGCGACATGGTGAAGAGGTCGCCGATCGGCAGCAGCGCGATGTCGGGCGCGTACAGCTCGCCGATCAGCGCCATCTCGGCGTGCACGGCGGTGTCGCCGGCGTGGTAGATGCGCGTGCCGTCCTCGAGGGTGATGACGAAGCCGGCGGCCTCGCCGCCGTAGAGGACGTTGCCGCCGTCGGGGATGCCGCTCGAGTGGATGGCGTGGACCATGGTGAAGCGGAGCCCCGCCGCCTCCACCGTGCCGCCCTTGTTCATGCCGATCAGCCCGGTCAGCCCCTTGCGCTCGAGGTAGAGCTGGATCTCGAAGTTGCTGATCACGGTCGGCTTGTGCTTCTTCGCCAGGGTCACGGCGTCGGCCATGTGGTCGCCGTGCCCGTGACTGATCGTGATGACGTCGAGGCGGTCGAAGGTGCGCAGCTCCTTCGGACACGCCGGGTTCCCCTCGACCCACGGGTCGAGGAGCACGGTGCGCGAGCCGCGCGTGACGAGCTTGAAGGTGCCGTGTCCCAGCCAGGTCAGGGCGAAGCCGCGATTGACAGTGCCCATGGACGCTCGCTCCCCGCGGCCCCGGGCGCCCGGGACCGCCGTTGCGGATCTCAGCGCGCGGCGGGAGCCGCGGCGCCGACTTCCTCCAGCCGAGCGGTGAAGTGCCGCAGCGTCGGCGACTCCCACGTCACCCGCAGGCCGCGCAGCCGGTCGCGCTCGCGGTACAGCGAGATGACCGCCTCCGCGACGTAGCGCATGTGCTCGTTGGTGTAGACGCGGCGCGGCACGGCCAGCCGCACCAGCTCCAGCTTCGGGTGCACCGTCTCGCCGGTCCGCGGGTCGCGGTGCCCGAACATCAGGCTGCCGATCTCCACCGTGCGGATGCCAGCCTCGCGGTACAGCGCCACCGCCAGCGCCTGCCCCGGGAACTGCGACGGCGGGATGTGCGGCAGGAAGGCGCGCGCGTCCACGTAGATGGCGTGACCGCCCGGCGGCCGTACGATCGGCACGCCGGCCTCGACCAGCAGCTCGCCCAGGTAGGCCACCTGGCCGACGCGGAAGGCCAGATACTCCTCGTCGAGCACCTCGTGCAGGCCGACGGCCATCGCCTCGAGGTCGCGCCCGGCCAGACCGCCGTAGGTCGTGAAGCCCTCGAACAGGATGAGCAGCTCGCGGATCTTCGTCGCCCAGGCCTCGTCCTTGAGCGCGATGAAGCCGCCGATGTTCACCAGCGCGTCCTTCTTGGCGCTCATCGTGCAGCCGTCGCCGTAGGAGAACAGCTCGCGGGCGATCTCGCGCACGCTGCGCTTCGCCATGCCCGGCTCGCGCTCGCGGATGAACCAGCAGTTCTCGGCGAAGCGGCAGGCGTCGAAGATCAGCGGCACGCCGTGGCGGTCGCAGACGGCGCGCACCGCGCGCACGTTCTCGATCGAGACCGGCTGCCCGCCGCCCGAGTTGTTGGTGATGGTCATCATCACCAGCGGCACCCGCTCGCGCCCCAGCTCGCGGATGGCGCGGTCGAGCTTGTCGGGGTCGAGGTTGCCCTTGAACGGGTGCAACGAGCCCGGATCGAGGCCCTCGTCCACCACCAGATCGCGCGCTTCGGCGCCCTGGTACTCGACATTGGCGCGAGTGGTGTCGAAGTGGGTGTTGCTCGGCACCACGTCGCCGGGCTTGATCCGGCTGGCCAGCAGCAGGTGCTCGGCGGCCCGCCCCTGGTGGGTGGGAATCACGATCGGGTAGCCGAAGATCTCCTGCACCGCGTCGCGGAAATGGTAGAAGTTGCGGCAGCAGGCGTAGGACTCGTCGCCGGTCATGATGCCCGCCCACTGGCGGTCGCTCATCGCCGAGGTACCGCTGTCGGTGAGCAGGTCCACGAACACGCTCTCGGCGGGGACGGCGAAGAGGTTGAGGCCGGCCTCCGCGAGCAGGCGTTCGCGCTCCGCGCGACCGACGCGCCGCAGCGGCTCCACCACCTTGATGCGATAGGGCTCGACCGGAGGTTTCATGGCGTCGGCAGTCTAGTCGCGTCGGCGGAGAGTGACAAGGCCCGCGGCGGTGGCGGCGACGGGCGCGGCCCGCGGTGCGCCCGCCGCGGCGCGCCGCTCTTGCGCCGGCCCCGACGCGGGAGCTAGCTTCCCCACCCATGACCGACCACGATCGCAGATCCGTCGCGCGCGAGCGCTCCCTCACCGCCACGCTGTTGACCCTCCTCCTCCTCGCCGCCCCGGTGCTCGCCCCGCCGGCACGCGCCGCCGACGCGCCGCCGCCGAACCGCGTCGAGGTCGGCTTCGAGGAACGCGTCCGCAGCGAGAACTGGGACAACAGCACCGACTTCAACCGCGCCGCGCTCGACGCGCGGCACCAGTGGCGCATCCGCGAGCGCGCCTGGGCGAAGCTGACGGTGGGGAACAGCACCGACCTCGCGGTCGGCCTGGCCAACGAGAGCAGGAAATGGACGACGCCGAAGCTGGCGCTGACGCTCGACGAGACGGTCATCGAGATGCTCTACCTCGAGCACCGCTTCGCCGACGGCGCGTCGCTGCGTGTCGGCCGCCAGAACCTGTCGAAGGGCGACGGCTTCATCCTCTTCGACGGTAGCCCGCTCGACGGCTCGCGCGTCGCCTACTTCAATGCCGTGGACGCGGCGAAGGTCTGGGCGAAGTCCCGCCTGGACGTGCTGTTCATCTCGGATCCCTCCCACGATCGCTACCTCCCGCCGATGCACGATCGCCACAAGGCTCTGATCGAGCAGGACGAGACGGCGCTGGGCGTCTACTGGACCGGCCCGACGCCCTGCGGCGCGGGCAGCGCCGACCTCTACGGGTTCGTGAAGACCGAGGGCCCCAGCCGGACCGTCCGACGCTGGGCGGGCGCATGACGCGGGACCTGCCCGGGCACC
>CAYNPF010000087.1:8232-8513 GCA_964398895.1 uncultured bacterium | reverse complement strand
CGCTCGACGAGCGGCGCCAGGTCTTCAGCATCCAGCAGGCCGCGACCGCCGTGACCTCGAGCCCGAGGAGATGACCCGATGAGACGCCTCTTCCCCATTGCCCTGGTCGGCTTCGCGCTCTCCCTGCTCGGCTGCGCCGGCGGCTGGCGGGGCGACGTCGCCCCCGGCGCCGGCACCGCGGTCGCGGCCACCAAGCCCGCGGCGGCGGCGAAGCCCGCGGCCGCCTCCGACGGCGTGACCTTCACCTGGAAGGGCGAGGGCGGCTCGGTCGCGCTCGCCGG
>CAYNPF010000087.1:0-8132 GCA_964398895.1 uncultured bacterium | reverse complement strand
ACCGAGACCGCCGACGACGGCTACGGCGGGAAGAACTCCGTCGTCGTGGTCGGCGCCGGCGCTGCTCCCGCGGCCGCCGCGGCCACCAAGCCCGCGGCGGTGGCGAAGCCCGCGGCCGGCGCCGACGGCGTGACCTTCACCTGGAAGGGCGAGGGCGGCTCGGTCGCGCTCGCCGGCGAGTTCAACGGCTGGAACACCTCCGCCGATCCCCTGAAGAAGCAGGCCGACGGCTCCTGGACGCTGGTCAAGAAGCTCGAGCCCGGCCGCTACCAGTACAAGTTCGTCATTGACGGCACGAACTGGAAGGCCGATCCCAACGCCACCGAGACCGCCGACGACGGCTACGGCGGGAAGAACTCCGTCGTCGTGGTCGGCGGTGGCGCCGCTCCCACCACCCCCGAGGCGGGCGCCGCGAAGAGCGCCACACCGGTGGCCTCGGGCAAGGGGCGGGCGCCGCTCCAGACGGCCGACGGCGTCGTCTTCACTTACGGCGGCGCGGCCCGCAGCGTCAACCTCGCGGGCGACTTCAACGGCTGGCTGCTCAACAGCGACGCCCTCACCCAGCAGGCCGACGGTTCCTGGACCATCACCCGGCGCCTGGCCCCCGGGGTGTACGAGTACAAGTTCCTCGTGGACGGCACGACCTGGAAGACCGACGAGGCGAATCCCGATTCCAGGGCCGATCCGTACGGCGGCCGGAACTCGGTCGTCACCGTGAAGTGAAGCCGGCGGAAGCGCCGCCCCCGGGCGGCGCTTCCGGTATCTCGAGCCCCATCCGCCGGCCGGTTCCACCGCGCCGGTGATCACCGACCCCCGCAAGGAGCCCTGCCCCATGACGAGGACGCCCATCACCGGACCCCGGCCCTTCCGCGCCCTGGTCGCGACCGCGGCCCTGCTCGGCCTGCTGTTCGCGGCCACCGCGGCCCGCGCCACCCAGGTCACCTTCCGCTACCAGCCCGTCATCGGCGGGGTGAACAGCGTGGCGGTGGCCGGCAGCTTCAACGGCTGGGACGCCAAGGCCGCGCCGATGAACGACAACGACAAGGACGGCGTGTGGGAAGCGAAGCTGGACCTCGCCCCCGGCCGCATCGAGTACAAGTTCGTGGTCAACGGCGACCAGTGGTTCACCGACGAGAACGCCGAGGACAGTTCGCCCGACGGCTTCGGCGGACAGAACGCCGTGCTGGTGGTGGTCAAGGACAAGCCGGTCACCGTCGGCTACGGGGCCGCGCCGCGCAAGCCGGCCCCGGCGGCGGCCGGCGTCGGTCTGCACCAGGTGCCCTTCCTCTTCCATCCCGGCAACCGGGTGGACCGCGTCAGCATCGCCGGCACCTTCAACGACTGGGCCGTCGGCAAGAACCCGATGAAGGGGCCCGATCCCAACGGCGACTGGACCGCGACCCTGCTGCTGCCGACCGGGACCTACCAGTACAAGTTCGTGGTCGGCGACAACGGCTGGACCCAGGACAAGGTCGGGCAGGACGCCGAGACCGACGACGGCTACGGCGGCAAGAACTCGGTCCGCAGCGTGGACGAGCGCTTCCCGATGATCGAGGTGAAGCGCGGCGACGGGAGCATCTACGCCGACGGCGTCACCCACTCCCAGGCGGCCAACGAGGTCAACAACCGCGGCGGCGGCCACGTCGAGTTCACCGCGCGCGCGCACGCCGGCGACGTGGACGGAGTGGACTTCGTGCGCTTCGACGGCGCGAGGGAGATCACGGTCCCGATGCGCTGGGTGAACCGCGACAAGGTCTACGACTACTACCGCGCCGAGGTGACCCTGCCCGCGGGCGAGAGCGCCTACGCCTTCCGCTATCGCGACGGCGCGAAGTCCTGGTACCTGACCGGCGCCGGCCTCGCCCCCACCGCGGCGACGGGGCGCTTCACCTTCAGCGAGGCGCGCTTCCCCGCCTTCGTCACCCCTGACTGGGTCAAGAACGCGGTCTTCTACCAGATCTACCCGGAGCGCTTCCGCAACGGGAACCCCGCCAACGACCCCGACTTCACCGAGTGGTACTACCAGGGCCGCAACCAGCCGCCCGCGAGCGGGAAGCTCAACACCGACTACCAGGAGTACTACCACCTCGACCGCGACTGGAATCACTGGCAGGCGCTGACGCAGAACCCCTACACCCAGGACGGCCGCGACTGGATGGTCTTCTACGGCGGGGACATCGAGGGCGTGCGCCAGGAGCTCGACTACCTGAAGGACCTGGGCGTCACCGCGATCTACTTCAACCCGCTCTTCCAGGCCAAGTCGGCGCACAAGTACGACGCCGCCGACTACGCGAAGCTCGACCCGCACTTCGGCACGAACGCCGAGTTCATCGCGTTCGTGAAGGAGGCGAGGGCCCGGGGCATCCACGTCATCCTCGACATCGTCTACAACCACTGCGGCAACTGCTCCTATATGTTCAAGGACGCCGTCGAGAAGGGCCCGCAGAGCCCCTACTACGGCTGGTTCGAGTTCAAGCGCTGGCCGCTGCCGGAGGGCTGGCCCAACGTGGACCACGTCTGGAAACCGGCGGACTACTACCAGTGCTGGTGGGGCTTCGGCGACCTGCCGGCGCTCAACTTCGACCTCGCCCACAACCGGCCGCAGGAGGCCACGTTCCAGGACGCGCAGTCCGGGGGCGTGCAGCCCAACATCCCGCTCATCAAGTACCTGCTCGACACCACCGAGTACTGGCTCCAGGTGGCGGACGCCGACGGCGTGCGGCTCGACGTGCCCAACGAGGTGCCGCGCTGGTTCTGGAAGCTGTTCAACCAGCGGGTGAAGAGCGTCAAGCCCGACGCCTACATCGTCGGCGAACTGTGGGGCAACGCCACCGACTGGGTGCGGCCCGGCATCTTCGACGCGGTGATGAACTACGCGTTCTTCCGCGACCCGGTGACCAAGTTCCTCGGCCTCGGCCAGGGCTCGGCGGCGGAGTTCGACGGGGCCCTTGCCCAGGGGCGCCTCGCCTATCCGAGCCAGGCGGTCGAGGTGCAGATGAACCTCATTGACAGCCACGACACGCCGCGCTTCCTCACCCAGGTCAACGGCGACGTGAAGCGCCTGAAGCTGGCGGCGCTGTTCGCCATGACCTACGTCGGCGCGCCGCAGATCTACTACGGCGACGAGATCGGCATGGAGGGCGGCAAGGACCCCGACTGCCGCCGGCCGTTCTACTGGGACTACACCAAGGAGCCGGAGCGGGTCGCCCTGCACGACTACTACCGGCGGCTCACCGCCACCCGGCACTCGAGCGCGGCGCTGCGCACCGGCGACTTCCGCACCGTGTACGCCGAGGGCAAGGCCTACGCCTACCTGCGCTCGGGCGCCGGCGAGCAGTGGCTGGTGGCCCTCAACGCCGGCCGGGATCCGGACGAGATCACCGTGGACCTCGCCGGGCTGGGCGGCAACCTGCAGGCCGCCGACGTCCTCGGCGGCACCACCGAGAAGTGGAACGGCACGGCGAAGATCGCCCTCGGGCCCGAGAGCGGCCGCCTGTTCAAGCTGGCGGCCGCCGTCGCAAGACCGGCGAAGTAGCCGGCTCGAAGCGAGAGAGCCCCGCCGCGGGTGCGGCGGGGCTCTTTCGTCTGCGCCGCGGTGCGGCTGGCTAGTCGGCGCCCTTCAGCGCCAGCTCGGTGTCCGGATCGAAGCAGTAGAGCTTCTCGAGCGTGAACCGCAGCTTCGCCCGCCGCCCCACCGCCGGCACGTCCTGCCCCGGGTAGCGCGCGACCAGCGGCCCGACCGGTGTGTCGAGGTGGACCAGCACCTCGCTGCCCAGCGGCTCGCGCACGTCCACCGTGCCCTCGAGGGTCACGCCCGGCGCCTGCCCGTCCAGGACCAGGTCCTCGGGGCGCACGCCGAGCGTCACGCCGCGGCCGCGCCGCGCCGCCAGCGCGGCCGCCGCCGCGTCCGGCAGCGGGATGGCGACGCCGCCGGCGGTCAGTGTGCGACCGGCCTCGTCGAGCGTGGCGGCGAAGAAGTTGATGGGCGGGCTGCCGATGAAGCCGGCGACGAACTGGTTCGCCGGCCGCGAGTAGAGGGTGAACGGATCGGCCACCTGCTGCAGCACGCCCCCGCGCAGCACGGCGATCCGGTCGCCCAGCGTCATCGCCTCGGTCTGGTCGTGGGTGACGTAGACCATGGTGGCGTTGACGCGCTGGTGCAGGCGCTTGATCTCGGCGCGCATCTGCACGCGCAGCTTGGCATCGAGGTTCGAGAGCGGCTCGTCGAACAGGAACACCTGCGGATCGCGCACCATGGCGCGCCCGAGGGCGACGCGCTGCCGCTCGCCGCCCGACAGCTCGCGCGGCTTGCGGGCGAGGTAGCTCTCGAGGCCCAGCGTGTCCGCGGCGGCGCGCACCTTGCGTTCCACCTCGTCCGCCGCCAGCTTCCGCCGGCGCAGGCCGAAGGCCATGTTCTCGTAGACCGTCATGTGCGGGTACAGCGCGTAGTTCTGGAAGACCATGGCGATGTCGCGGTCCTTGGGCGCCACGTCGTTCACCGTGCGCTCGCCGATCTTCACCTGCCCCTCGGTCACCTCCTCGAGGCCGGCGATCATCCGCAGCACCGTGGACTTCCCGCAGCCCGACGGACCGACGAGCACGAGGAACTCCCCGTCCTGGATGGACAGGTTGACGTCGTCCACGGCACGATTGCCGCGTCCGTAGGTCTTGCTCACGTGGATCAGTTCGACCGTCGGCATGGTCACTCTCCCGCGCCGGAATGGGGGTGGAATCGGTCGGACCCTAACGAATCGGCCCCGGCGATTCAACCGGGGCCGGAGCGCGGCGCGGGGACCTCAGCGCCCCGGAGGCCCGAGGAGGAAGAGCAGCACGCGGTCCAGCCGGGCGGCCCAGGCGCCCTCGTCGTGCACGGCGCCCTCCACCTCCTCGTAGTGCAGGTCCGCCCCCTCGCGCCAGCCGTGGGCGAGCAGGGTGTCGCGCAGGGCCCCGGCGTCCGTCAGCCACTGCCGCTCGCCCGCGTGCTCCGTGCCCTCGGCGGTGCCGATGTCGAGCCAGATGCGCCGCCCCGCCCCCGGCCTCGCCTCCGCCGCGTGCCGCAGGGTCGCCCGGTCGGCCCACCACGCCGCCGGCGATAGGCAGCCCACCAGCCCGAAGCGCTCCGGTCGCTCGATCGCCAGGTCGAGCGAGACGAGCGCCCCCAGCGACGAGCCCACCAGCCCGGTCTCGCCGGGGCTGGTACGGGTGCGGTAGGTCGAGTCCACGAAGGGCACCAGCTCCTCGAGCAGGAAGCGCCCGTAGGCCTCGGCCCCGCCGCCGCCGTGCCGCGCATCGCGGGCGAAGGTGTACTCGGTCGTGCGCTCGGCGGTGTTGGCGACCGCCACGAGGATGAAGGGACGCAGCCGCCCGGCGCGGATCAGGCGTTCGGCGGTCTCGTCGGCGCCCCACTCGAGGCCCTTGAAGCTGGTCGCCGCATCGAGGACGTTGTTGCCGTCGTGGAAGTACAGCACCGGGAAGCGCCGCCGCGGCTCGGCGTCGTAGCCGGGCGGGAGCCAGACCAGCACGTCGCGGGGACGCACGAAGCGCGAGGGGAAGTCCGGGTGCCGCCGCACGTCGCCGGTGAGCGTCGAGCGGCGCGACGAGGCCGTCTCGACCTGGTCGCGCCAGGTGGCCACCACCACCGACAGCGTGTCGCGCTCGCCGGCGCGGCCCCGGCGGTTGGCGATCTCGCCGCCGCGGGCGTCCTTCTCGACCGTCTCCCAGTCGCCGCGCGTCACCTTGAACTCGAAGGCCCGCCCCGCCTCGAGCGCGACGCGCGCGGCCCAGCGGTTCCCGCCGAGCCGCGCGAGCCGCACCCCCGCCCCGCTCCAGCTTCCCAGCGCCGGCAGGTCGCCCGAGATCCAGATCGTCGCATCGGCCGGCGTGGCGGCGGGCACGTCCACGACGAAGAGCTGCTCCACGGTCACCGCCCGCGCCGGGCCCGCCCCGGCGAGCCCGAGGATGAGCCCCACCGCCAGCCGGCCGGCGCGACGGCGATCCCCGCGCATCTCAGGCCGCCCCCGGCCCGCGGCCGGCATCGTTCCGGATCCGCCTGCCCAGCGTCTGGACCACCGCGTAGAGCAGCAGCAGCAGGACGGCCGCGGCCACGAACCAGACGAGCTTCTCGCGCAGCACGCGCGTCATCGCCTCGGGGTCCTGCAGCAGGCGGGGTTCGTCGGCGAGCACACGGGCGCCGAACCAGGCCAGGACCGTGGACCAGAGCAGCGAGCCCGCCAGCGTCATGGTGGTGAACACGCCGAAGGTCATCCGCGCCGCGCCGGCCGGGAGCGATACCAGGTGCCGCACCACCGGCAGCAACCGCGAGAAGAAGATGCCGCCGGCCGAGTAGCGGTTGATCCAGCCCTCGGCCAGCAGCCACTTGGGCTCGGTGATCAGGACGTAGCGGCCGTAGCGCAGGATGAGCGGACGCCCCACCCCGCGCGCCACCCAGTACGAGAGCGCCGAGCCGGCCCAGGAGCCGAGCGTGGCGGCGGCCACGACCCCCCAGAAGTGCATGTGTCCCTGCGAGGCCCAGTAGGCGGCCGGCGGGATGACGACCTCGCTGGGCAGCGGGAAGACCGTGGACTCGATGGCCATGCACAGGAAGACCCCGGCATAGCCCCACTGCAGGCTCAGGTGGAACCAGAGCGCGACGAGGGAGTGGAGCACGTCAGGCCTTCCGACGATCGGAGGGAATCATGATCCCGCAGGATGCCCGGGGGACACGCGGGCGTCAAACCACCGCGGCGGCAGCGGGCCCCCGGTAACGCACCGCGGGCGCGTCCTCGAGGGATCGCGCCCGCGGCAGGGGGGAGACATCACCACTCAGTGCTGGTAGCGGACCTTCAGGGCGCCGAAGGACAGCTTCTCGACCGGCGTCGCGCCGTAGGCCGTGACCTTGAAGACAAAGTCGTTCCAGTCGTTGTCGGTCTGGGCCGTGCCGTAGGGACCCGGGTTGGCACCGGAGTCCAGATCCTCGAAGCACACCAGCCACGTGTTGTCGCCGAAGTAGGGCGAGATGTCGTAGATCAGGGCCTGCACGTCGCCGCCCCACGGGTTGTGGATGGTGCCGCTGCCGTCCGGCCCGAGGTCGTTCAGGGTGCGGTTGGTGTAGAACATCTCCGGCTCCGGCGCGTTGGTGGCGTCGCCCGGACCGTTCGGGTTCAGGTAGAAGCCGAACTTGGTCATCGGGCCGGAGAAGGTGACGAGCGCCGTGGCCCCGCTGCTGGCGGGTCCGTCGAAGATGAGCCCGTCGTGGAGGCCGTCGTTCTTCAGCACCGGCTTCGCGCCGCTCTCCAGGTACCAGCCCACCTGGTTGCGATTGGCGTTCCCGGCGATCTCGGTCACCAGCAGGGCGCTCACGTGGCTGTCAATCCAGAACCACGGATCGGGATCACCGGTCTTCGCGCCGAGGTAGTCGGTCGTGACGTTGATCTTCCCGGTGCCGACGAGCCCGTTCACGATGTTCTGCAGGCTGGCACTCGGGCCGTCCCACGACTCACCCCAGACGAGCTTCACCGCGGCGCCGGCAGGCGCAGCGGCACACAGTGCAGCAATGATGAACAACGCAAGGATGCGCCCGGACGATCGGTTCATGACCCCTTTGTCTCCCGCTGGTGGACTAGGAAAACAAGACCTCGAGGGAGTTCGCGCGCCGCTCTCGGCGGCGTGCCCTGTGCCCGAAGGGGGGGTGAAAGGAGGCACAGGCCCTGCACCGCTATGAGAAAGAAGTCTACCAATGAAGAAACTCGCTGTCAACGCGTTCCGGCGACTGTGGATGCACCCGGTTCCGCCGGGGATGGGCGCGGCTCCGCCGCGCATTCCACCGAATCGGCCCCCGGGCCAAATCCCTCCACCCCAGCGTCGGCTCACCCGACCTCCCGCCGGTGGACGGCGCCTCCGCGCTCCTCGTCGGCGGGCCCAGCTCCCGAGCCTACATGTGGATAGCCCGGCGGCCCACCGCCAGCGCGGCCTCCTTCACCGCCTCTGACAGGGTGGGATGTGCATGGACCGTGCGAGCCACGTCCTCGGCGCTGGCCTGGAGCTCCATGCCGAGGACCAGTTCCGCGATGAGATCGCTCGCGCGAGGGCCCACGACGTGGGCGCCCAGGATGCGGTCGGTGCGGGCGTCGGCC
>CAYNPF010000086.1:0-8584 GCA_964398895.1 uncultured bacterium | reverse complement strand
CCACCGAGATGGTGCCGTGGTGGGCCTCGATGATGCGGCGCGTGAGCGCCAGGCCCAGACCGGCTCCCGCCTCGGCGTCGGGTCCGGCATGGCCACGGTAGAAAGCGTCGAAGACGAACGGCACGTCGTCGGCGGGGATGCCGACGCCGTTGTCGGCGATCGTGATCACGACCTGGCCCGACTCGACGGCGCCGCCCACCGCCACCCGGCCGCCCGCCCGGGTGTACTTCACGGCGTTGCCCACCAGGTTGACGAGCGCCTCGGTGAGGATGGCCTCGTCGCCCAGCACCGGCGGCAGGGACTCGGGGGTCCCGTCAGCGATGGTGATGTCCTTGCGGGTGGCGTGCGGCTGCACGCTCTCGATCGCCTTGGCGATGGCCGAGCGGGCCGAGATCGGCGACAGCTCCTCGCCGATCTTGCCGCCCGGGTCGGACACGGCGCGCAACCAGCTCTGGATCATCTTCAGCAGGTCGGTGAGCCGTCCCTTGAGGCGTTCGAAACGCGCGCGCTGCGACTCGTCGAGCTTGTCGTCGAGCTCGGCGGTGAGCACGAACAGGTTCTGCTGGACCGCGCTGAGCGGCGAGCGCAGCTCGTGCGAGATGATGGCGGCGAAGTTCTGCTGCAGCATCTCCCGCTCGCGCCGCAGGGCCGTGGCCTCGACCACCAGCCGCCGCCGCTCCAGGCCGCGCTGCACGATCATGCGCAGCTCGTCCGGCGTGAAGGGCTTGGGCAGGAAGTCGAACGCCCCGCGCTTCATGGCCTCGACCGCGGATTCCACGGTCGAATAGCCGGTGATGACGATGGTGACGATCGTCGGGTCGATGCCCCGCATGCCCTCGAGCACCTCGAAGCCGGAGATGCCCGGCATCATCAGGTCCACGAGGACCAGGTCGGGCGTGGCCTCCTGCGCCTTCTTCAGGCCGGCCGTCCCGTCCGGGGCCGTGTTCACCTCGTAGCCCGATCCCTCGAGGATCGCCAGGCACGAGTCGATGACGATCTCCTCGTCGTCGATGATCAGGATCCTGCTGGGTCTGTCCACTGCTACGCCGCCTCCTCCTCCAGCGACAACGGCAGGCTCACCACGAAGGTGGTGCCCTTGCCGATCTCACTCGTCACCGCGATGGTGCCCCGGTGCTCCTTGACGATGCCGTAGCTGATCGCCAGTCCGAGCCCGGTGCCGCGCCGCGCTCCCTTGGTCGTGAAGAACGGCTCGAAGATGCGCTCCAGGTCCGGCGGCTTGATGCCGCAGCCGGTGTCCGCGAACTCGACCTCCACCGCGCGGCCCGAGCCGGCCAGCCGCGTGGCCAGCCGCAGCTGCCCCTCGCCCGGCGTGGCCTCGGCCGCGTTGATGATCAGGTTCAGGAACACCTGCTGGATCTGCGAGGGGTCCATCGGCACCAGCGGCAGGCCCTCGGCCAGGTTGCGCACGATCTCGATGTTCTGGAACAACGCCTGGTTGGCGACCAGCGCCAGGCACTCCTGCAGCACGGTGTTCACGTTGCACGGCCGCTCGTCGGGCTTGCTCTGGCGCGAGAAGTCGAGCAGGCCGCGCACGATCTTCCGGCAGCGGTTGGCCTGGGTGACGATCTTCTCCAGCCAGGTGCGCGTCGTGCCCTCGGCCGGCGCCTTCTCGAGCAGCAGTTGCGAGTAGGTGACGATGCCGGTGAGCGGGTTGTTGATCTCGTGGGCCACGCCGGCGGCGAGCTGCCCGACCATCGCCAGGCGCTCCGACTCCATCACCTTGCGCGTGGCCTGCTCCTTGAGCTGCTCGTCACGGGCCTGCAGCGCCTCGGCCATGGCGTTGAAGGTCTCGGCCAGCTCCTGGAACTCGTCGCCCGAGCGCAGCTCGACCCGCTGGTCGAGGTTGCCGCAGGCGAGCTGCTCGGCGCCGGCAACCAGCAGCTTCACCGAGCCGGACAGGCGCTGCGACAGGTAGTGCGACAGCGTCAGGGCGAGCAGCGAGCCGGCGAGGGTGATGGCCAGGAAGACGATCACCGTGCGCCGCCGGACCTCGACGTACTTCCCCTCCAGCAGCCCGACGTAGAGCATGCCGATGGCGGCGCCGCGGTAGTCCCGGATCGGTTCGTAGGCGGTGATGCGCCAGTCGTGCACGACGTAGGCGCGGTGGATCCACTTCCGCCCCCGCCCCACCACGGTGTCGTGGACGGCCGCCGCGGCCAGCGTGCCGATCGCCCGCGAGCCGTCGTCGTTGAGCACGTTGGTGGCGATGCGCACGTCGTCGAGGAAGATCGTCGCGGTGCCCATGTCCCGGCCGCGGTACTGCAGGCCCTGGAACACGGTCTGCTTGATGCGGTCCACGATCTCGTGGTTGCGGTTGAGCAGCACGCCGCCGTAGACGACGCCGATGAAGCGGTGCTCGTAGTCGAACACCGGCGCCGCCGCCTTGAGCGCCATGCCGGCGTTGATGACCTGCCCGGTCCGCGGCCGCGCCATCTCGGTCGGCACCACGCGGATCGTCGCCCGCCGCGCCAGCTCGGGCGAGGTCAGCACCAGCTCGTCGTGCGGGATCACCACCGTGGCGGACACCGGCGCGTGCCGCTCGATCACGGCGCGGACGAGCTGCTGCCCGCTCTGGTCGTCCCCGTACACCCGGGGATTCGAGGTGCGCAGGACCACGATCCCGCGGGCGTCGGTCAGGGTCAGGGCGTCGAGGTGCTCCTGCTCGCAGATCAGCGCGAGCCGGCGCATCAGCCGATCCCGGTCGTCGCCCGGGCTCCAGGTGCGGACGAAGTCGCGGTCCGAGACGAATCGCACCGCGTCGCTGATCCGCACCAGGTAGTTCTGGTAGATCTCGCGCGCCGAGTTGAGGTCAGTGCCCACCTTCTCCTGAGCCTGCTCCACGAACCGGTCGCCGATGAGCCACGTGCCCACCAGGCTGAGCATCAGGCTGATCACGATGATGATCAGCAGGAAGCTCAGCTCCAGCCGGGCGCCGAGGCGCAGACGGAACAGCCGCCCCAGGCCGCCGCCCGAAGGCGGCGGCCCGTTGCGGGTCCGGTCCAGGATGGGGCTCGGAGGCGTCACGCCGGCTTCGAGACCTTCCGGCGCAGCAGCGACTTCGGCAGGCCGTAGCGGTAGAACGTCCCCACCGGATCGGGGATGCCACCGAGGACCCGGTCGATCGCCGGCACCTCACGGGGTTCCACGTTCGACGCCACCGAGGACAGGATCTTCGCGCCCTGGTCCTTCACCCGCGACGTCGCTCCGAAGCAGCCCGTGCACGGCATGTTGCCGCGCACGCACACGGCCCCGCAGCCACCGCGGGTCGCCGGGCCCATGCAGACGAAGCCCTGCGCCAGGATGCACTTGTCGGGGTCGATGATCGCCTGGTGCGGCCGCTTGAACTCGGTGAAGGCGACG
This sequence comes from uncultured bacterium, assembly GCA_964398895.1. GTDB lineage: Bacteria > Eisenbacteria > RBG-16-71-46 > RBG-16-71-46 > RBG-16-71-46 > JANXPZ01. Next base: position 5,203 of record CAYNPF010000086.1, on the reverse strand, counting down.
TCGGTCGGCTTGCTGTCCTTGCGCGGACACTCGTCGCACAGCGCGATGTCCGGCGCCAGCACCGAGCCCTTGGGCGGCAACTGGCCCGACAGCAGCGCGCCCACCGCCGCCTGCGTGAGCTTGGGGGTCGGCGGGCAGCCGGGAATGTAGTAGTCCACGTCCACGACCTGGTCGAGCGTGCGCACCACGTCGCGCAGCACCGGCAGCGTCAGCTCGTGGCCCTCGTGCGTGCTCTTCGGCTGCGGCCGCGTCTTCTCCGCGTTCACCGCCGTGGGGGCCGCCTCGTACGAGAACTGCAGCAGCTGCTCCCGCGGGAACTGGTTCGCCAGCCCGGGGATGCCGCCGGTCGCCGAGCAGGCACCGTAGGCGATCATGAACTGGCTCTTGCGCCGCAGCAGGTGGGCCATCTCCTCCTGCTCGGAGGTGCGGATGGCGCCGTTGAGGAAGGTGGCGACGATGGACTTGTCGGGCATCGCCTCGACGTCCTTCTTCTTGAAGTCCATGGCGCAGGGCCAGAAGACGATGTCCACCGCCTCGACCACGCCGAGGATGTCCTCGGCCAGGTCCACGATGGCCTCCTCGCAGCCACCACAGGAGGCGCACCAGTAGAAAGCGACTTTCGGCTTGCTCATTTGGCCTCCTGATGCCCGGCGTGGGCGAGGGCTTCGGCTTCGGTCATCACCTCGCGGTCCCACGACTGGAGCTGGCCCGGAAGGTCGAGCGGACCGAGCACCTTGATCTTCTCCACCATGTCGTTGACGACGGTCTTCACCTTGTCGCCCTCGGCGGCCGAGATCCACTCGAGGCGGAGACGATCCGGCTCGATGCCCATGTCGGCGATCATGCGCCGCAGCAGCTCGTAGCGGCGCAGCATCTTGTAGTTGCCCTCGCCGTAGTGGCAGTCACCGGGGTGACAGCCGCCAATCAGCACGCCGTCGGCGCCCTTGGCGAAGGCATCCAGGATGAACTGCGGATCCACGCGGCCCGAGCACATCACCCGGATGGTCCGGGTGTTGGGCGCGTACTTCATCCGCGACACGCCGGCGAGATCCGACGCGGTGTAGGTGCACCAGTTGCAGAAGAACGCGACGATGCGCGGCTCCCAGGTCTTGTCAGTCATTGGCCAGGATCCCTTCGATCTCGTTGAAGATCTCTTCGTCCTCGAACAGGTTCTGCACGATCGAGCCCGACGGGCACGAGGCCACGCAGGTGCCGCAGCCCTTGCACAGCGCCTCGTTGATGACCGCCTTCTTCTTGTCCTCGACGAACGAGATCGCCGAGTACGGGCAGAGCGGGACGCACGACTTGCAGCCCGAGCAGTCCTCTTCGCGGACGAAGGCCGTGTTCGGCTCCTGCTCGATGTGCCCGCGGCTGATCAGCGAGTACGCCTCGGCCGCGGCGGCACCGGCCTGCGCCACCGTGTCGGGGATGTCCTTGGGGCCCTGGCAACAGCCGGCCAGGAAGACGCCGTCGGTGAAGGTGCTCACCGGCGCCAGCTTCGGGTGCCGTTCGAGGAAGAACCCCTCGGTGCCGCAACTCATGTTCAGCATGCGGCGGACGTCCTGCGCGTCGCTGTGCGGCTCGAGGCCAACGGCAAGGACCAGCATGTCCACCGGGAACTTGAGCACCTTGCCGAGCAGCGTGTCCTCGGCCGACAGCAGCAGGCGCTCCTTCTCCGGGTCGCTCGGATCGGGGAAGACGTCGGCGACCTTGCCGCGCACGATGTGCACGCCCTCGCCGGCGATGCGGTTGTAGAACTCCTCCATGCTCTTCCCGGGGGTCCGCATGTCAATGTAGAAGTTGTAGACCTCCGCGTCGGTGTGCTCCTTGATCAGGTGCGCCAGCTTGAGCGAGTAGAGGCAGCACACCCGCGAGCACCACTTGTTGGTGTTCTCGTCCCGCGAGCCGATGCAGTGGACGATGCCGACCTTCTGCGGCTTCTTGCCGCTGCGCGTCACCACCTCGCCGCCGGTCGGCCCGGAGGCGTTGACCAGGCGTTCCACCTCGAGCGCGGTGTAGACGTTCGGGTAGATGCCGTAGCCGTAGTAGGGCAGCCGCTTCGCGTCGAAGATCTGGAAGCCGGTCGCCACGATCACCGTGCCGACCTTGATCTGCTTCAGCTCCTCCTTCTGCGCGAAGTCCATGGCCTTGCGGTCGCCGCAGGCCTTGACGCAGGGCTGCTTGCACTCGCCGTGGGTCCACATGCGGCAGGTCTTGGGGTCCACCATGACGATCGGCGGCACCGCCTGCGGGAACGGCATGAACACCGGCTTGCGCTTGCCCAGCCCCTCGTTGAACTCGTCGGCGAAGCGCGGCTGGCGGTAGATGCACGCCTCGACGCACTCGCCGCAGCCGGTGCAGAGGTCCTCGTTGATGTAGCGCGGGTTGCGCTTGATCGTGACCTCGTAGTTGCCGACGTAGCCGCTCACCCCCGCCACCTCGGACATCGTCCACAGCGTGATGTTCGGGTGCGAGTTCACCTGCGACATCTTCGGCGTCAGGATGCACGCCGCGCAGTCGAGGGTCGGGAAGGTCTTGTCGAACTTCGCCATGTGGCCGCCGATGGTGGCCTCGCGCTCGACCAGGTAGACCTTCTTCCCGCCGTCCGCCAGCGTCAGCGCCGCGTGGATCCCGGCGATGCCGCCGCCGACGATCAGCACGTCGGGGTGGATCGGCACCTTCTTGATCTCGAGCGGCTTGTGCAGCGGCACGCGGGCGATGGCGGCGCGGGCCAGCGCCTGCGCCTTGCGCGTCGCCTGCTCACGGTCGGTGTGCACCCAGGCGTTGTGCTCGCGGATGTTCACCATCTGGAAGAAGAACGGGCTGAGCCCGCCCTTCATCGTCGCGTTGCGGAAGGTGTGCTCGTGTAGCAACGGCGAGCAGGCCGCGACCACGACGCGGTTCAGCTTGTGCTCCCTGATGTCCTGCTGGATCAGCTCCTGGCCCGGGTCGGAGCACATGTACTTGTAGTTCCGGGACACGACGACATTGGGCAGTTTCGCCACGTACTTGGCGACGGCATCCACGTCCACCATCGCGGCGATGTTGGTGCCACAGTGACAAACGTAGAACCCGATCCTGACGGGCTCGCTCATCGGTCAACCCTCCAGTGACTCGGCCAGCAGCTCGACCACGTCCCGGACCACCAGCTGCTTGTCGTGGCCGAGTGTCTTGACTGCGTCTTCGAATCGGAACAACTCCAGCGGACAGGAGACGGCGAGCACGTCCGCGCCGGCAGCCACGGCCTCCTGCACGCGCCGCTCGGACAGACGGTCCATCCCCTTCGACTTGTAGTAGGTGTCCAGCCACATCCCGCCGCCGCCACCGCCGCAGCACAGCGAGTTCTTGCGGTTGTGGACCATCTCGACCAGCGTCACGCCGGGAATGGCGGTCAACAGCCCCCGCGGCTCGTCGAAGCAACCCATGCCGCGCCCGAGGCAGCAGTTGTCGTGATAGGCGACCCGGGCCTCGATCCGCTTCGTCAGCCGCGGCCTGAGCGCCTCGAGGTGCTGCGCCAGCAGCAGGGTCGTGTGCTCGGCCTCCCAGCCCTCCTCCGCCAGCGGGTAGCGGTTCCGGAAGGCGTTGAAGGCGTGCGGGTCACCGGTGACCAGGCGCTTGAACGGGCGCTTGCGCAGCACCTTGAGGTTGGCCTCGCTCAGCTTCTCGAACAGGCCCGGCTCCCAGGTCAGGTGCCCGCACTCGCCGGCGCACTGCTCCTCGTGCCCGAGGATGGCGAAGTCGAGGCCCAGCGCGTTGAACAGCTTCGCCGTGGCCCGGGCGGTCGCCTGGCCGCGCGGGTAGAACGAGGGGTAGCACTCGACGAACCAGAGGATGTCCACCGGACCCGGCTTCTCGGTGAGCACCCGCACCGGGACGCCCGCGTTCGCCGCCCAGGCCGAGCGCTTGCGCGGTGACTCGCCCATCGGGTTGCCGTAGCGCGCCATGTTCTCGAGCGACTTCTGCAGCTCGCCCGGCATCTCCTTCAGGTTCGCCAGCGTCTGCTCCTTCACCAGTGGCAGCAGCACGTCGGTGAGCTTGATGCCGCGCGGGCACTTGCTCATGCAGGCGTAGCAGCCCACGCAGCGCATCAGGCTTCCCGAGGCGATGACCTCGTCGAGCATCCCGCGCCACAGCATGTTGATGACCGCCCGCGGCGGGTACTCCATGAACTCCCCGTACGGGCAAGCGCCGGCACAGGTCCCGCACTGGAGACACGTCATGATCTGCTGGCCTTCCGGCGTGGACAGCAGCGTCTCCAGCGTGGTGTCGTTCGGACAGGTGATTGCTCGTTCCGCGATGGCCATGGATCGTCCCTTCTCCTATCCCTGCATCGCTTCCCAGACCAGTTCGGCGAGGTCCTTGACCGCGACCTTCTCCTCGTTCCCGGTGGTCTTCGCGGCATCGCGGAACATCGCGATGTCCTTGGGGCAGCTGACCACCAGCGTGTCCACTCCGGCGAGCCCGGCGGCCTCGCGGATGCGGCTCTCGGCGGGCCGCTCCTTGATGCCGGGCACGTCCTCCATCCAGATCCGACCGCCGCCCGCGCCGCAGCAGTAGCTGCGGTTGCGGTTGCGCGGCATCTCCACCAGGTCCAGCCCGAGCGCCGCCAGCACGCGACGCGGCGGGTCGTAGACGCCGTTGTAGCGGCCGAGGTAGCAGGGGTCGTGGTAGGTGACCTTCCCGGACAGCCGCTTCTTCAGCGGCAGCCGGCCCTGCTCGATCAGCCGGTCCAGCAGCTCGGTGTAGTGCAGCACGGTGACGGCGCGGCCGTCCCACGGATACTCGTTCTTCAGGGTGTTGTAGGTGTGCGGATCGGTGGTGACGATCGTCTGGAACTGGGCCTTGGCGAGCACCGCCACGTTCTTGTCGCGCAGCGTCTCGAACAGGCCCTCCTCGCCGGTCCGACGCACGTCGTTGCCGGCGTTGCGCTCGCCCTCGTACAGCAGGCCGAAGTCCAGCCCCGCCTGCTGCAGGATCTCGGCGGTCTTGCGGGTGATGTCCTCGAGCCGCGGGTCGTACGAGGCGTAGTCGCCCACGTACCACAGGTACTCGACCGGCTCCTTGCGCGAGTCCTTGGGCTTGGCGGCCAGCGGCTGCGTCCACTTGGCCCGCATGCGATCGGACTTGCCGAACGAGTTCCCGTAGCGGTTCAGGTTGGCCATCATGTCCTGCAGGGTCTTCTCGACCGCGCCCTCGCTCACCA
>CAYNPF010000085.1:0-8642 GCA_964398895.1 uncultured bacterium | reverse complement strand
CCTGCGCATTCACGGGGCGCCGATCTACGTGCGCCACGAGATCGTGCACAACCGGCACGTGGTCGAGGCGCTGCGCGCCGAGGGCGCGGTCTTCACCGACGACCTCGCCGCCGTTCCGCCGGGATCGGTGCTGGTGCTGTCGGCGCACGGCGTCGCGCCGGCGGTGCGGCTCGAGGCCGAGGCGCGCGGACTGCGCGTGCTCGATGCGACCTGCCCCCTGGTCACGCGGGTGCACCTCGAGGCGCGCCGTCACGCGGAGGAGGGCCGCATGGTGGTGCTGGTCGGCCGCCGTCATCACGTCGAGGTGCAGGGCACGCTGGGCGAGGCGCCCGAGTCCATCGTGGTGGTCGAGACCGCGGCCGAGGCCGAATCCCTCGCGGCGCCCGATCCCGGGAAGGTCGCCTACATCCTGCAAACCACGCTGTCGGTGGACGACAGTCGCGCGATCGTAGAGGTCCTGCGCCGTCGCTTCCCCGGGCTGCGCGAGCCGGCGCGCGGCATCTGCTACGCCACGCAGAACCGGCAGAACGCGGTGCGCGAGCTGGCGCGGCGCTGCCGCACCGTGTTCGTGGTCGGCTCGCCCAACAGCAGCAATGCGCGCCGGCTGGTCGAGGTCGCGGAGGGGCTGGGGGTGGACGCGCGCCTGATCGAGGGGCCCGACGACCTGGGCGCCGGGGCGATCGTGGCCGGCGCGGACGTGGGCGTGACCGCGAGCGCCTCGACGCCCGAGGACGTGGTGCAGGCGTGCGTGCGGCGGCTGCAGGAACTCGGGGGCTTCCGCGTCGAGTCGTTCCTCATGGCCGAGGAGACCATCACCTTCCCGCTGCCCGCCGAACTGCGGGCGGCGGCACGCGAGCGCGGCGTGGAGCCGCGTGCCGACCGGCCCGCTCGCCCGGGCGGCGCGGGGGTGCCGTGCTGATCCCGCGGGTTCTGCTCGCGCCCCACGTGGCCACGCTGTTGATGGACGAGCGCCGGCGCCACCGCACCGAGATGATGGAGGCCTACGCGGAGGCGGCGCGGGCGCTGGCGGCCGAGCAACCGGCCGCGATCGTCGCGCTGAGTGCGCGCTGGGTGGCCTCCGGTCCGTTCCTGGTGGATGCCGCACCGCGGCACGTCACGCTGACCGACTACTACGGCTTCGGCGTGGAGGTCCGCTACGACTGCCACGGCGCGCCGAAGCTGGCCGAGGCGATCGTGGCCGCGGCGCACGCGGGCGGCGTGCGGGCGGCGACGACGGCGCGCGGCGTGGACAGCGGCGTATCGGTGCCGCTGCACTTCCTGGCGTCGCGCCGGCTCCAGGCGGTGGTGCCGATCTCGCTGGCGGCGGCGCCGGCCACGGCGCATCGCGCCTGGGGCGCCGCGCTGCGACGCGCGCTCGACGCCAGTCCCGAGCGCATCGCCTTCGTCGTCGGCGGGATGCTGTCCTACAACCTCCACGCCTGGAACCTGCGGCGCGAGGTGCCCGAGGCGCAGGACTTCGACCACCGCGCCCTCGAGGCGCTCGGCGCCGGCGAGTGGACGGAACTGGCGCGGCTGGCCATGCGCCGCCACGTGCGCGCCTGCCCCGAGGCGAGCCTGTTGCACCTCGAAGTGCTGCACGGTCTGCTCGGGGCGGACCTGCCCGGCCGGCTGTTGTGCTACGAGCCGGGGCCGGGTGTGGGCGGCGCGCTGATGGAGTTCCTGGTCGGCGAGCCCGCGGAGGTGCCACCGGTTGCGCCGGAGACGGCGAAGCGCGATCCGCGGCTGCATGTGCCGGTGGCGGTGGAGCGCCCGGCGCGTCCGCGGCCGGTGCGTCCCGGTGCTCCGCGTCCCGGCGGTCCGCGTCCGGGCGGCCCGCGTCCCGGCGGCCCGCGCCCGGGTGGTCCGCGTCCCGGTGGTCCGCGTCCCGGCGGTCCGCGCCCCGGTGGTCCGCGTCCGGGCGGCCCGCGTCCCGGCGGTCCGCGTCCCGGTGGTCCGCGTCCCGGTGGTCCGCGTCCCGGCGGTCCGCGCCCGGGTGGTCCGCTCCCGGGTGGTCCGCGCCCGGGTGGTCCGCGTCCCGGTGGTCCGCGTCCCGGCGGCCCGCGTCCCGGTGCTCCGCGTCCGGGCGGCCCGCGCCCGGGTGGTCTGCGTCCCGGCGGTCCGCGTCCCGGTGGTCCGCGTCCGGGCGGCCCGCGCCCGGGTGGCCCGCGTCCGGGTGGTCCGCGACCCGGCGGTCCGCGTCGCACGGGACCACCGCGTCGGCGGGATGGCGGACCCAGGCCCGGACGGGGCTGACGATGCGCGTCCTCCTCGTCAACGCCTTCCACTACCTGCGCGGGGGAGTGGAGCGGACCTACTTCGACGAGGCGCGCTGGCTGACCGCGGCCGGGCACGAGGTGGCGCACCTGGCCATTCGTGATCCACGCAACCAGCCCAGCCCGACCGCGGCGCACTTCGCCCCGAGCGCCGACTTCGGGACGGACGTCCCGTTCCCGCGCCAGCTCGCGCAGTTGCCGCGGACGATCTGGTCGCGGCCGGCGGAGCGCTGCGCGGCGGCGGTGGTGCGCGAGTTCCGTCCCGACGTGGCGCACGTGCACGCGCCGAGCCGCTACCTCACCCCGGCGGTGCTGCGTCCCCTCGAACGTGCCGGCGTGCCGGTGGTGATGACCCTGCACGACTTCAAGCCCTGGTGCACGAACCGCCTGCTCTTCGCGCACGGTGCGCCGTGCGAGCGCTGCCGGGGCGGCCGGCACTGGCACGCGCTGGCGGTCGGCTGCGTCCAGGATTCCCGCGCGAGGAGCGCGGTGGGCATGGTCGAGGCCTACGCGCACGACGCTCTGGGCGCCTACCGCGCGGTGCGCCGCTGGATCGCCCCGTCGCGCTTCGCGCTGGAGAAGGCGGTCGAGCTGGGCGCGGACCGCGACCGCGTGCGGCTGGTGTCGCACGGCGTGGAGCTCGACGCCTCCACCGGGGGAGAAGCGGCGGTGCCGGCTGATGCTCGCTACGTGCTCTTCGCCGGCCGGCTCTCGCTCGAGAAGGGCGTGCTCCTGCTCCCGGCGCTGGCGGCACGCATCGCCCCCGTGCCGCTGCTGGTCGTGGGCGGGGGGCCGCTCGGGGACTGGCTGGCGGGAACGGTGATGCTGGCGCCGAACCTGCGTCCGCTCGGCCACCGCAACGCCGCCGAGTTGCGCGCGCTGGTGAGTTCGGCGGCGGTGGTGATCGTGCCTTCGCTGTTCTACGAGACCTACTGCTACGCGGCGGCCGAGGCGTTGCTCGAGCGCCGGCCGGTGGTGGCCTCGCACATCGGCGCTATCCCCGAACTGGTCGAGCCCGAGGTGACCGGTCTGCTCGTTCCCCCCGGTGACGCGTCGGCGCTGGCCACGGCGGTGTCGCGTGTGCTCGCCGATCCGGCGGCGGCGCGCTGGGGCGAGGCTGGGCGTGCGCGCGTGCTCGAGATGGGCGACCCGGCGCGGCACGTCGCCGGGCTGACCGCCGTCTACCGCGAGGCGATGGCGGGCCGGTAGCCCGGGTTCGTGAATCGCCCGGGCCGGGCCCGCCACCGTCTCGGTGCCCCCCGCGGGTTACTTCGCCGGCCGGATCGCCGGCTCCCGATACTCCACGCCGAGCTGGGCGAACAGGAAGGCGTAGACGTCCGCGGCCAGCGCGTCGCGCGCCTTCAGCGGCGTGCCGATGTGACCGGTGCCGGCCTCGGCCCGCAGCAGCACCGGCAACCCCGAGTTCGTCGCCGCCTGCAGTCGGGCGCACATCTTGCGCGACTGCATCGGGTCCACGCGTGGGTCGTTGGCCCCGGTCGGCATCAGCACCGCCGGGTAGGCGGTGCCGTCCACCACGCGGTGGTAGGGCGAGTAGGAGTAGAGCGCCGCGAACTGCGCGGCGTCCTTCACCGTGCCGTACTCGGTGGTGTTGAAGAGGCCGTTGGGTTCGGTCTCGCTGCGCAGCATGTCGTAGACGCCGACGCTGGAGACCACCGCGCGGAACAGCGCGGGGTGCTGCGTGATCATCGCGCCCATCAGGATGCCGCCGTTGCTGCCGCCCTGGCAGGCGAAGCGGGCCGGCGAGGTGTAGTGGTGGTCCAGCAGCCACTGGGCGCAGGCGGCGAAGTCGTCGAAGACGTTCTGCTTGCGGGTCAGGTTGCCGGCCACGTGCCAGGCGTCGCCGAACTCGTTGCCGCCGCGCACGTGGGCGTCCACCCAGATGCCGCCCTGGTCGAACCACACCCGACGCCGCACCGAGAACCCGGGCCGCTCGCCCAGGCCATAGCCGCCGTAGCCGTAGATCAGCGCCGGCGCCGTGCCGTCGAGCGGCGTGCCTCTGCGCATGAGGATGGTGAACGGCACCCGCGTGCCGTCCTTCGAGATCGCGGTCTCGCGCCGCACCTCGATGTCGTCGAAGCTCACCGGCGCGCGGGCTGTCAGCGCCGTGGCCGCCGGGGCCTTCGCGCCCGGTGCCCAGGTCAGCCAGCGATCCGGCTCGGTGTAGCGCGAGACGTCGAAGGCCACCGCGCCGCCGCCGATCGCGGTCAGTTCGTCCACCGTGCACGGATCGGGCAGCGGCAGGCTGCCGAACCCGGCGCCGCCGGGTGCCCGACCGCCGGACAGGGGGAGGACCCGCACCCGCGACGGGCCGCCGACGATCTCCTCGACGTAGAGGAAGTCGCCGGAGACCTTGAACCACTCGATGCCGCCGTCGCCCTCGGGCAGCAGGACGGTCGCCCTCGCCAGCGTGGGATCGGCGAGCGGCAGGCGCAGGACCTTTCCGTTGGGCGCGTCCTGGAGCGACAGCAGGTAGAGTGCGCCGGGGCCGAACTCGGCGGCCACGACGCGGTCGGCGAAGGTGGTGAGCGGACGGAACACGCCATCGCTCTGCGCGGCCAGCCAGAAGGCGTGATCGCCGCCGTCGCCGTCGAGCACGTCGGCCAGCACCCAGCGGCCGTCCTCCGAGGTGGTCAGCAGGATCTCGGCGATCTTGGGGAACTCGCGCCCGACCGCGTAGCGATCCGAGTCGGCCGGGGTGCCGAGCCGGTGGTAGTAGACCTGCTGGTAGAAGGGCAGGTCCTCGTCGGGCCGCTCGCCGCTCGCCGGGTAACGCGTGCGCCAGAAGCCGCTGCCGTCGGCCCTCCAGGCGACGCTGCCGCCGGCGGTGCCGCCGTTGACGCGGGGCACCTCGTCGGTCAGCCGCCGGCCGCCGGCCACGTCGTAGACGTAGACGGTGCCGGATTCCGTTCCGCCGGCGGAGAGCGAGACCGCGACGCGACGACCGTCGCGCGACGGCACGAAGAAGTCGAAGGTCGTGGCGCCGCTGGGATCGAGCGCGTTGGGATCCACCAGCACCCGCTCGGACTTCAGGTCGCGGAGCGAGCGCAACACCACCAGCCGCGGCTGCTGCAGCGGCGGACGATTCTCGAGGGCGAAGATCGTGCCGCCGGCGAAGCGCAGCCCCGACCACGAGGGAGAGGTGCGGCCGGTGAGCGACTCGATCTGCCGCAGCACGGCGGCGCGCATCGGCAGCGCGTCGAGCCACGCCCGGGCCACGGCGCCCTGCGAATCGCTCCAGGCCCGCACCGCGGGATCGTTCCAGTTCTCGAGCCAGCGGTAGTCGTCGGCCACCGGCACACCCCAGTAGGTGTCCATGACCGTTCGCTTCGGGGTGAGCGGCAGCGGTGGTCCGGCAGCCGTCGCCACGGTGGCGGCGAGGACGAGGACCGACAGCACGAGACCGGTGAGTCGGGTGTTCATGCGGGACCTCCTCGGGGAACGGACGGCCGGCGTCGCGGCTCAACCGCGCGCGCCGGACTCCCAGGGCTCGACGTCCTCCTCCAGCTCGACGCCGAGGCCGGCGATCAGCCGGTTCAGCAGGTTGAACAACGCGGCCACGGCGGCGGCCCGCAGGATGGCATCGTCGCCGAAGCCGTACTCGCGCAGTCGCTCGACGTCGTCCACGGTGCGCTCCGCCGGTTCGCAGCTCAGCGCCACGGCGTAATCGAGCAGCACGCGGTCGCGCGCGGCCAGGTCGGCGGCGCGGTAGTCGCGCGCCACGGCCCGGGCCAGCGCCTCGTCGCCGAGCGCCCGCGCCAGCCGCGGACCGTGGTGGCCGAGGCAGTAGGCGCAGCCGTTGAGCGACGAGACCGCGACCGCGATGGCCTCGGCCTGGGCTCGGCTCAACGGTGCCGGATCGTCCATCGTGGCGCGCACCAGGGTGAACAGCGCGTCGAGCAGGGCGGGGGCGGGGGCGCAGGCCTGCCAGCAGGTGCCCACGCGGCCTTCGGGATGGAGGGCGCGGATGCGTTCGTAGACGGGAACGAGGTCCCCGTTGGCCGCGGCGGGCGGGATGGATCGGGTCCAGCTCATGGGGATTCCTCCGGGGTTCCGGGCGCGGATGCTACACCCCGGCGCGGGCCGCATCGAGACCGGCGCGACCGGCTCCCGGGGAACGCGACCGGCCGCATCGGAAACCCGCCCGACGCATCGAAACACGGGTCTGGAGCGGTTGACACTGTTCGGGAACGGGGACTACCTTCGCCGCGCTGCTTCTCGCGCGATCCCCTGGGAGTGTCCTCACCGGTCCCACGCTCGAGTGGGTGCCCCGACCGTGGTTGCCCGGCATCACGGGCCGCCGCTCCTCGTTCGAATCCGGAGGAGAAACGCCATGGCGTGGAAGGACATCGAGCCGAAGAAGTTCTCGTGCATCCGCGAGCTCGACGGCATCTCGGCGCGCACGATGGAGGAGCACTACGAGATCTACAAGGGCTACGTCCCCAAGGTGAACGAGATCCAGAAGAAGCTCGACACCGTGGAGCGTGGCACCGCCAACCAGATCTTCAGCGATCTGCGCGCGCTGCGCGTGGACCTGTCGTTCGCGGTGGGCGGGGTGAAGAACCACGAGGTCTATTTCGGACACCTCGGGGGTGCCGGCGGCCGGCCGACGGGGCGTCTGCTCGAGCAGATCGAGCGCGACTTCCCCTCGTACGACGCCTGGCTCGCCGACTTCAAGGCCAGCGGGCTGGCGGCGCGGGGCTGGGTGTGGCTGGCGTACGACCACGACTTCAAGATGCTGACCACGGTCGTGGGCGACGCGCAGAACACCTACCCGTCCTGGAACGCCACGCCGATCCTGGCCCTGGACGTCTACGAGCACGCGTACCTGATGGACTACGGGCGCGCGCGCGCCAAGTACATCGAGGCGTTCTTCAAGAACCTGGACTGGGGCGTGGTCGCGCAGAACCTGGAGCGTGCTCTCGCCATGCAGTCCGCGCTCAAGTAGCCCGGGACGGGCGACCGTCCCACGGGCCGGGCCCGGTGCCGTGGTCCCCGCGCGAGCCGCGGGGGCGGCGGGATCGGTGCCCGGCACCGTTCTCCGGAGGACGCATGGCGAGCAACGTGCTACCCGTCATCGGCCGGCCCGCGCCGGACTTCACGCTCCCCTCGACCACGGGTGAGCCCATCTCGCTCAAGCAGTACAAGGGGAAGAAGACCGTCGTCCTCTACTTCTATCCGAAGGACGAGACGCCCGGCTGCACGCGCGAGGCCTGCGACTTCCGCGACCACCACGAGGAGCTCGAGGCGGCGAAGGTGGTCGTGCTCGGCGTGTCGAACGACGACATGGAGACGCACCTGCGCTTCCAGGCCAAGCAGAAGCTGCCGTTCGTCCTGCTCTCCGACCCCGACGCCGCGGTCTCCAAGCTCTACGGCGTCTACAAGCAGAAGAACCTCTACGGCAAGAAGCACCTGGGCATCGAGCGCACCACGTTCGTGATCGATCGGACCGGGCGCGTGGCGCAGATCTGGCCCAAGGTGAAGGTGGACGGCCACATCCAGGACGTGCTGGACTTCGTGACCGGGGACTGACCCAGCCGGGGCGGGGCGGAGCAGGCTCCCGCCGGAGGCCGCACGTGGAGTTCGAGCCGAGGCAGCCGGTACCGGTGTTCCCGCTGCCCAACGTCGTGCTCTTCCCGCACGCCGTCGTGCCGCTGCACATCTTCGAGCTCCGCTACCGCACCATGATCCGCGACGCGCTGGCCGGCGAGCGCGTGCTGGCCATCGCGCTGTTGCAGCCGGGCTGGGAGCGCGAGTACCACGGCAGCCCGGCCTTCCACGATCTCGCCTGCCTGGCGCGCATCGAGTCGGTCGAGTGGCTGCCTGACGACTGCTACGACCTGCGGTTGCGCGGGCTGGCCCGGGCGCGGCTGGGAGCGGTGACGCGCGAGTTCCCCTACCGCGCGGTGCGCACGATCGTGCTGCCCGAGGCGCCCTTCACCGAGGACGATCCGCTGGTCGCCTCCGAGCGGCGCGGGCTGGCCGCGCTGTACCGGCGGCTGGTGGAGCGGCCCGACGCGGACGCCGGGATGCCGTTCGCGGCGCTGGTGAACGGCGTGTGCATGACGGCGCCGCTCGCGGCGGAGGAGCGCCTGGAGCTGCTGGCACTCGACAGCGTGATCGAGCGCGGCCACCGCGTGCGCGAGCTGGCGGCCCGGCGCCTGCAGGACGGCACCGGGGCGGAGCCCGGCGAGCACAACTAGCCCGGGACGGGACGCTCGGGAAGAAGCCCATTGATCCGACCCGTAACCAGTGTGCCCGGTCCGGACCGAAATTGCTCTTGACAGGATTTCGGGCTCCCGCGGCGTTCTGCACCGTGATCTGTGTGGGCGCGCCACCACGCTGCGCACG
>CAYNPF010000084.1:0-8717 GCA_964398895.1 uncultured bacterium | reverse complement strand
CAGCTCCGACCAGGGCACGCCGGCCGCGGCGGAGGCGGGGATCAGGAGCAGCGCCAGCACCAGCGGCGACCAACAGGTCCGACTCATCGTTCCTCCCCGGGGACCGGCCGGCGCTCGCCGACGCGGACCGCCGCGTTCACTTGTTGAAGCGGATGACCAGGCACTCGCCGTCGCGGACCACGTAGTCGCGGCCCTCGAGGCTCAGCCAGTTCTTCTCGCGCGTCGTCGCCGTGTGGCCCTTCGCCTCCACCATGTGCTCCCAGTGCACCACCTCGGCCCGGATGAAGCCCTTCGCCAGATCGGTGTGGATGGCGGCGGCCGCGTCGAGCGCGGTCTCGCCGCGGTGGATCGTCCAGGCCCGCACCTCGTCCGGCCCCACGGTGAAGAACGAGACCAGCCCGAGCAGCTCGTAGCAGGCGCGGATCACCAGCGACAGGCCGTCCTCCGCCAGCCCCAGCTCGGCGCGGAAGGCCGGCCGCTCCTCCGCCGGCAGCGCCACGATCTCGCGCTCGAGGTGGGCCTTGAGGGCCACCGCCAGCGCGCCCGGCCCCGGCGGCTCCGGCACGCGGGTCGCCGCGTCGTCCTGGTTGTACACCGCCAGCAGCGGCTTCTGCGACAGGAACTGGAAGCCGCGCACCAGCCGCATCTCCTCAGCGTCGAAGCGCTCGGCGCGCAGCGGCCGCTCCGCCTCGAGCAGGCCCTTGATCCGCTCGAGCAGCGCGTGCTCGCGCTCGCCCTCCTTGCGGCCGATGCGCAGCTCCTTGCCCAGCCGCTCCAGCCGGTTCTCGACGATGACGAGGTCGTTGAGGATGAACTCCGACTCGAGGTTGCGCAGGTCGCGCACCGGGTCCACCCCCTCGGGTGCCGGCTCCAGCTCGCTCGCGAAGTCGCGCACCACCGCCAGGAAGGCGTCGCACTGGCGCACGGCGGAGAACAGGTCGGCCTTGGCCGCCGCCCGGGCCGACAGCGCCTCGTGCCCGCCGCGGGCCGCGCCGCTGTCCACGAACTCGATCTGCGCGTGCGTCGTCTTCTTGGGCTGGAAGATGGCGGCGAGCTGGTCCACGCGGACGTCCGGGACCTTGACCACGCCCATCTGCTCGCGGCCCGCCTGCGCGGCGTGCGCGCCCGCGCCCTGCATGAGGATCTCGAACAGGGTCGTCTTGCCGGATCGTGGCAGACCGAGGATGCCGATTCGCTGCATGGGAACTCCCGTCGGAGGAAAGCCGACGGCCCGCGGGATGCCCCGCAGGCCGTCGGGAGCGCTCGAGGCGCGCTACTCTAGAGTCCGCCGCGAGAAGGTGTCAATCCGCCGGGCGCGCCGGCTTGCGCGCGCTCGCGGCGTATTCCGCGGCCAGCGCCGCGTGCAGGCGCGCGGTCGCCTTCATCGGAACCTCGATGCGCTGATCGGCCCGGTACAGCACGACCGTCTTGCGCACCGTATCCACGTAGTAGCTGCAGTCCTTGCAGGTGTGCAGGTGCTCGTCCACCGCCCGGCGAAGGTCCGCGTGCACGTCCTCGTCAAGGTACTCGGCGAGCTGTTCCATCACCTCGGTACAGTCCACTGATCTCTCCCCAGCGACCAAGCCCTTCCAGGGCGTTCGCGACCACGGTGCCCCCCCTACAGGAGCATGGCGCGGCACTGGGACTCTAGATGCGCCGGGCAGGCCCATGGGTTTACGAAAGCTAGACCCTAGCACAGCTCTGCACAGGGTTGGAGGGGGAATCGGACGAGCGCCGGGCGAATCGCCCACCGGAGGTGGATTCCGGCAACTCGGCGCCCGGCCCGGGGACCAGCCGGCGGGCCCGGGGACCGCCCGGCGGACCCTGCGGAACGGACCACCCGGCCACTCCTCCCCCGCGGCCACCGCCGGCTGGCGCCGCCGGAACTGGTGACCCGTGCTGGGATCGAACCAGCGACTCCCTGCTTAAAAGGCAGGTGCTCTACCGACTGAGCTAACGGGTCACTCCATGCCGGACGAAGGGCAGGTTAGCGCAGGCGAGCGATGGGCGGTAGGGGCAGTCTGGACGGGCCGCAGGAGCGACAGTTGGCGGTCTGCTTCGTGCACGGAGACGCCAGTGGCCAAGCGGCGGATCGCTATCTCACCACGATCATCTTGCGCGTGGCGCTGCGGCCGCCGGCTTCCAGCCGGTACAGGTACATTCCCGGCCGCCACCCGGCC
This sequence comes from uncultured bacterium, assembly GCA_964398895.1. GTDB lineage: Bacteria > Eisenbacteria > RBG-16-71-46 > RBG-16-71-46 > RBG-16-71-46 > JANXPZ01. Next base: position 6,537 of record CAYNPF010000084.1, on the reverse strand, counting down.
GCCCGCACCGCGATCTCGTGCTGCCCCGCCGACTGCGGCTCGTGGTTCAGCCACGTCGCCACCCGCCGGCCTTGCACGTCGTACGCCGCCAGCGTCACCGCCGCCGCCGCCGGCAGCGTGTAGCGGATCAGCGCCTGCCCCGCCGACGGGTTCGGAATGCTCTGACTCAGCTCGAACGGTTCCGGGCCCAACGGAACCGCGACCTCTGCAGAAGTGATCGCAGCGAGTCCCGACTGCGGCCAGTTGCCTATCCGTCCGAATGTCCCGACCGCATAGATCGTGCCCTGGCTCGCGGCAAGTCCCCAGACGTAGCCGTCGGGCGTCGGATACCAGTCTCTCGGTGATCCCGTGCGGGCGTCTAGCGCAACGAGGCTGGACTGTGACTGACCCGCGACGTAGTTGAAGAACCCGGCCGCATAGACCGTGCTGTCACCTGCCACCAAAGCGCGAACCTCGTCGTCCGCGTCCGCCACCCAAGACGTGACCTCGCCATTTGCGTCAAGCGCCGCCAGCTTATTCCGGACAGCGCCATTGACGAGACTGAAGACACCCCCCACATAGACCTTTCCATCCAAGACCGCAATCGCCTCCACGTACCCGTCGGTCGCCGGCGCCCATGGCGTAAGCTGGCCGGACTCCGAGTTGAACGCCACCAGCGTTGGGCGTGGCACTCCGCCGATGTGCGCAAACCACCCTCCTACGTAGATCACGGAGTCTGCAGGCACAATGCAGTACACGATGTCGTCGGCATCGGGGTTCCAGGCCGTGGCCAGCCCACTTGCCGTATCAATCGCCGCCAAGTTATTCCTAGTCTCACCACCGATGTTGCTGAACCAGCCTCCCACCAGAATCTTGCTGCCCCACCGCGCGAGTGCATAGACGAAGCCGTTCGATGCCGGGTTCCACGCCGTCGCGAGCCCCGCATCAGAGTCGAGGGCCGCAACATAGGCGCGCGCCTGCGCGCCAGCTCGGGAGAAGTTGCCCCCGACGTAGACCGTGTTGCCGCACACGAGGAGTGTCTCTACGTAACCGTCACATTCTGGATTCCACGGCAGGAGAGCACCGGTGGTCGCGTCGAGCGCCGCGAGGCTTCGTCGCACCGCCCAATCGCTCATGCTGCTGAAGACGCCGCCGGCATACAGGACATCCCGCGACATCGCCAAGGTGAGGACACTGCTGTTGGGGCGAGGATCCCAGTCAAGCCGCGCAGCGGTGTTCGTGCTGACCGCAGCGAGGTAGCTCCCAACAGCACCACCCAAGCTGTCAGCCAGCCCCCCGACAAAGAGAGTGTCGCTGGAGATAGCCAGCGCCCGGAAATACGCACCTGTCACATTCGCCGAGTAGGCGCGCGGATCCCAGGCGGTGGCTCGTGCCGTGCTCGTGCTGACCGCAGCCAGTCCCTCCCGGTACTGGCCACCGATCGTCTTGAACGATCCTGCCACATATAGCAGGCTATCCTTGAGCAGCAGCGCCATCACCCGCGGGCCACCGTCATAGATGAAGTCCGGAGTCCGATCGACGTTGGCGTTCCAGGGCAGCAGCCCCCCGGTGTTCGCATCCACAGCGGCCAGATAGCGGCGCAGCTGACCACCCACGGTGGCGAAGTACCCCCCGATGAAGAGAGTGGAATCATGCGCCGCGAGGGCCAGAACCTGCGCATCCACGACTGGGTCCCACGGCGCAGGACGCCCGCCGGCAGTGTCGATAGCCGCCACATACTCGTGGGATTGTCCTCCCACAGCCTTGAACTGGCCCCCCGCGTATACGTACGCCCCATCTAGCAGCAGCGTCCTGACCCGGTCGTCGGCTTGCGGATTCCACCCGGTTGCCGCACCGGTAGCCGCGTCCACCGCCCCCAGCCGTGACCGGGCCACACCACCCAGCGAGTCGAAGTCGCCGCCCACGTAGAGCGTCGAGCCAGCGAGCGCCAGCGCGAACACCTCATTGTTCGTGCCGGCGCTCCACGTCTCGTCCACCGAGGTCGGCCTAATGTGAGCAAGGTTGGCGTGCGAGTGTCCGTCCACTGCCGAGAACCAGCCGCCGATGTACCAGCCGCCCTTGCCGTCGGCTACAGCCGCGTTGACCCGCCCTGTCACTTTCGGGTAGCCCGTGACGCCGTGCGCCATCGTGACGTCAAGCGGCACTCCGCCGCCACTGTTGGGACCCACGTAGCTGAAGTTGCCGCCGATGTAGATCGTGTTGCCTTCGCGCGCGACGGCGAACACCTTCCCGCTTGGATCCACCCCCCAGAGCGTCGAGTCGACGGCCTGCGCTCGCGAAGCACCTGCGCCCACCAGGAGACAGCCCACCACAATGTTCCCGGCCAGGACCAGGCGAAGCAGATGATCGTCTACCGCCGCTGGCCCGCGATTCACCACGCCCCCACACCGCACAAGTCCTCCGTGCGCGTGGAGCCCTCGAACCTCATCGCACCACCGGAACGTGGAGCGTTCTTGGCGCGCCAACGTTGGTCAACCGCGCGAAGTAGACACCGCTCGACACCGCCGCGCCCCCAGCGTCACGGCAATCCCAGACAAGCTCGCGGCGTCCCTGTGCCATATAACCGTCTGCCAAGACGCGGAGCCTCCGACCCGCAACGTCATAGATGCTCACACAAGGCGAGCCCGCAGTGGCCAGCTCCACAAGGAATCGCACGCGCGGTGTCCCGGGGCTCAACTCCGAGAGACTGAACCGGATCCCATCCGGAGGGCGCGCCGACTCGACACCTGCCAGGCTCGGATAGCCAATCACGAAGTCACCCGTCGCCGGGTCCCAATGCGCCTGCGTGATCAGAAGCCCATCGCCGTTGTACCCAGCGAAGAAGTGCGACCGTCCAACCTGGAGGTGTTCAAAGGCCGCCCAACACACTGTGGCACTATCATCACTCAGGTACGCGAACAGACTGTCGCGCCCCGGCCATGCGTCCGTGTTGGTGTTCGTGACGCTTGAATCCGGCTTCTCAGTGAAGAAGTACTGCGAGGCATCCCAGCGATTACCGTAGGTGCCATTCGTCAGAAAGATCCGCCACGGCCCGCCGCCCGATGAGTCACGGCAGACGTGCGGAGACTCGGCGATGCCAATGTGCGTGTGATCGTAGTCCGTGACGTCATAGGCACCCAGGTCCCTCCATCGTGCCAGCGTGCCGGGCCAGTTGCGGGCCACGCCTACGACCATGTGGTTGGTTCCCGGTTCACGTCGGTCCTTTCCCACATTGAACAACAGGTAGCGCCCCGCGCTATCGGGGTCCTCCATCGCGAAGGGATCCCTGAACTGCAAGGGGTCGGTAAGTGTCGAGTCCGCCCACCCCGTCATGTTGGATGCGTACACCCATGAGGCGTGCCTCTCCCACACCGTGTTCGTTGTGTCCAGGAGCGCCGTTGTCGCATAACCGATACGCTGATTGTAGTTGGCGTCCACGCCCGTGTAGAACATCTGATACTGGTTTCCCACCTGGACGATGGACGGCGCCCAGACGTACAGCGCATCCCAACCGCTGTTCGGCAGGAATGCCAGCGTGTCAACCTGCCAATCACGCAGGGAGGGCGACCATGCATGCGCCAAACAAGGCTCCTGGGCTGGCCCGGAGCGGTTCTTGTCATGCCTGATGTAGACCAGATGAAACAGGCCCTTCCATGGGTGCTGGGAGTTGCCCGACGGAACGACGTTGTAGAAGAACGCGAAGTCCTTCGGGTACACGGCGGGATTCGGGTCCCGGAACAGAATGGTGTCCGGGTAGCTCATCTCCTCGGTTTCGACTTCGTCTGCCGCCACGCTCCCGAGTGAAACAACCTCGCTGAAACTGCTCGCCTCGAGAACCGACGCAGGCAGCGCCGCGGGCACGTCCGCCACGGCGGTGATTGTCGAGTCGGTCTGCGAGACGATCGTCAGGGGCACGCTCCACAGTCCATCGGTCGCAGTGAGTCTCACGCTGCTGACCGAGGTCAGTCCAGTACCCACCGCCGTGACCTGGAGCTCCGACGTTTCGTGGGCGCTGGAGGCGAGCAGGATGGATGCGGGATACGGGTCGCTCACACCCCCGTTGAACATGGCCTCGTTCGATTCCAGGACCGACGTGGAGTCCGCAGGATCGAGCGCCACCACCTTCAGCTTGCCCCGGGCCCATGCTGGCAGATCAATCAGGTAGTTGGCGCTCGCAGCGGCGCTGCTCCCGCCCGAGCAGAACTGCGCCGTCCAGCGATTCGCCGTGCTGTCCTCCGGCGTCGCGGGTCCCTCCACGTCGTACACTCGCGCCGTGTCCCCCGCACAGACGTCCAGCGAGTCCAGAGCCACGACCTCCACCTGCGTGCTGTCCGCCACCCAGAGCAACTGCCACTCGGCGGGCAGGGTCGTCTCCGCCGAGTCCGCCTGCACCACCAAGGTACAGCGAGTGGCCTCGGTGAACGTCAAGTTCACCGCGCCGGAACTCCAGTGTAGCTGAATCGCCTGTGCGGCAGCCGGAACAACTGCGAGGCAGAGCAGGATGAACAGGGGAGCGCGGTGCATCGGCGGCCTCCTCTCCAACCTCGGCACAGGCGATGCCCGCGCCAGTGATGCGCATGGGCACGCGGCAGCGGCGAGAGGAACACCACGCGGCGGCCGAGGGGGTTCCCATGCGTGGACGCAGCGAGTCGCGGCGGGGACCGCACTCGCTTCCGGCACAAGAAGATACATAATGGGGGGGGGCAGAAAGCAAGCGGAATCTCAGTGCTCGTGGAGCCATTGGCCGCCGCGGCCCCATGGCTGCCCCAGGGGCCTATCGGCCGCGGGGTCCCGTCTCCGGCCCGCAAGGGCCCGCTCCCCCATCTCTGCTGGGGCAGGCGGGCTGGTCACCGCCCCCGATCTCGGCCACCCGCACCGGCCCGATTGGCGTCGAGCGGAGGAGCCAAGCGGGTGACACGACGGGTGACACTCGATGTCCACACCTGTCCATCTGGGTCCACTTGGGACCACGAACGACGAGCGCCCCCGCGGGAGCCAAACCGCGGAGGCGCTTGAGTATCAACGTCTTCCCGGACGTGACGACGAATGGGCTGATTCAGATTAAAAGGCAGGTGCTCTACCGACTGAGCTAACGGGTCACTGTGTTGCCGTACAAGAGACTGGAGAATCGGCCTCAAAAGCCAAAAGGTCAATTGTGCCTGATTTTGTACCTGATTCTTCGGCTATCCCGCGCGACTTCGCGTGTGCCTGCTCTTGGCGGAGGCCATGCTGTTCAGCGCGGTGCCGAGGGCTCGCCCCGTGTCTTGCTGGGCGTGGGCCATGGCGGCGGTGAGTCTGCGTTGGGGTCGAATCCCGAGTCAGCGGCGACGCGGCTTGCTGACGAGCCGTAGGGTGGGCCGGCGCGGGAGACCTGTTTCGCTCCGAGGTGCAACCGCGCTGGCTTGCTCGGACAGGAACGCGCCGCCGCGGAGAGCACGATACAGCGCCCCCATATCGAACGCCTCCGAGTCGAACGACCCGCCGACCCATTCGACCATGTCCCGGTGCTCTGGATGCCTCGGGGTGGCGAGCGCCTCGAGCAAGCGATGGTAGCCGGGAACGCCACCGCAGTCCTCTGGTGGACAGGCGCGTTTGCCGGCCAGGATCACGGGGTACCGCGCTCGCGGCTCGTGGGCCAACACCTGCTCCGGGACCACGAGGTGCTCTGCCCGAATCACGTAGTTGCGATTGCCGGCTCCCGGAACTCCGGAGACACGCGCTCCGCGATGGCCAGTCCGCCAAATAGCACGCTCGCGTAGACGGCATCTCCAAGAAGCGTGTTGCCGAAGAAGGGAATCGCCGTGACGTAGCACGTGGCGAGCCCCTCGAGGGACTTCGGGTAGAAGGAGCCGGCCATCCACACACCGAAGTTGGTCACGACGAAGAAGGTGGTCGAGGCCAGGAGCGAGGCCGCGGCGATCGGAACGACGCGGCGGCGATCCCGGAGCGAGAACCCGAGCATGACGATGGCGACGAAGCTGCCGTAGACGAATGGCATCACACGATGGAATCCCAACACGGCGTCGCTGAGCAACATCGCGGCCAGGGGGATCGCGAACGCCAGCCGCCGATCGCGGAAGGTGGCGCCACCGAGGAGCGCGATGGCCCCGATCGGGGCGAAGTTCGGGGGATGCGGAAGCAGCCGAGAGGCGGCAGCGGCAGCGATCATCCCGGCAATGAGCAGAAGACGGTTCATTTCGGTTCCTCCCTCCAAGTCGTGTTTCCCGCCAATCCGCCGCTGTGAGCTCTAGGCGGCATGTTTCACGGCTCCAGACTGCGCCCCGTTCCAGGGGCCGGTGTCAGCGCAAGCGCACGAACCTCCGGGTGGCTATCCCTGCGCACGTACTCACGCGAACGAAGTAGATACCTGCTGGCACCTCCCTCCCGTCTGCCGCCCTGCCGTCCCAGGTCACCACATCCCCGCCAGGGGTTGGAGCCGCGAGGCGGGTGGACCACCAGCGCCGACCTGAAACATCCACGACGTCGATGCCAAGGTCGCCCTGCCCCATGGTGACTGCGGTTCCCAGCTGAACCGAGACGTGGACTGCGCCGCGGGTG
>CAYNPF010000083.1:0-8875 GCA_964398895.1 uncultured bacterium | reverse complement strand
TTCCTGCTGAGCCTGAACCAGGCGGTGGACACGGTCTTCGCCGCGATCCGCGAGGCCAGGCGGGGCGAGACCTACATTCCCCGGGTGCCCTCCGCCAACGTCACCGACATCGTGAAGGTGCTGATCGGCGACCGTCCGATTCCGACCGTGGTCACCGGCATCCGCCCGGGCGAGAAGGTGCACGAGATCCTCGTCTCGGAGGAGGAGTGCCACCGGACGGTGGATCGGGGGCGCTACTACGCCATCCTGCCCATGCTGCCGGAGGTCCAGAGCGAGACGAAGTTCGAGCCCGCGCTCAAGGCCGAGTACAGCTCCGCCGACAACGTCATGGATCGGACCGCCCTGGCCGAACTCCTCAAGACGCACCGCCTGCGGGTCGAGGACCAGCTCGTGATCGAGGGAGAGCTGCTGCGATGAAGGTCCTGACGTTCCTGGGCACCCGGCCCGAGATCATCCGGCTGAGCCGGGTGATCGAGGGCCTGGACCAGCGCTGTCAGCACGTGCTGGTCCACACGGGCCAGAACTTCGATCCCAACCTCAGCGACATCTTCTTCGAGCAGTTGCGGCTGCGGCGGCCGGACCACAGCCTCGGGGTGGTCGGGGAGGCGTTCGGTCAGCAGATCGGGCGCATCCTGGAGGCGGCGGACGGCGTGCTCCGCGCGGAGCGCCCGGACGCGGTGCTGATCCTCGGGGACACCAACTCCGGGCTGGTCAGCGTCCTCGCGAAGCGGATGGGCATCCCCGTGTTCCACATGGAGGCGGGAAACCGCTGCTACGACGACCGCGTGCCGGAGGAGGTCAATCGCCGGGTGATCGACCACTCGAGCACGATCCTCATGCCCTACACGCAGCGGAGCAAGGAGAACCTGATCCGCGAGGGCGTGGACGCCCACCGCATCTACGTGACCGGGAATCCGATCCTCGAGGTCATCGAACACTACGACGCCGGGATCCGGGCCTCGCAGGTGCACGCGCGGCTGGGGGTGGAGCCGGGGCGCTTCCTCCTGGTCACCATGCACCGTGCCGAGAACGTGGATGTCGAGCCCCGGCTGCGCAACCTCGCCCTGGCGCTGAACCGGTTGCAGCAGCGCTACGACTGCCCGGTGATCTGCAGCCTGCACCCGCGGACGAAGCACAAGATGCAGCAGTACGGCGTGGGCGTGGACAACGACCGGGTGCGCTTCCTCGTGCCGCTGGGGTTCTTCGACTTCGTGGCGCTGGAGCGCACGGCGCTCTGCGCGGTCTCGGACAGCGGCACGGTCCAGGAGGAGTGCTGCATCTTCCGCGTGCCCACCGTGACCATCCGCGACGTCACCGAGCGCCCCGAGACCATCGAGTGCGGCAGCAACATGCTCTCCGGCTGCGAGCCGGAGGCGATCCTGCGCTGCGTGGAGACCGTGTTGTCGCAGCCGCCGGCCTGGACGCCACCGCCCGAGTACCTGGCGAAGGCGGTGGCGGCGACGGTGGTGAGGATCGTGCTGAGCGGGGGCATGGTGGTCTAGGGTGGTTCCCCGTCCGCTGCTCCGGGGCCCGCGTTCGCAACGGGGCGACGCAGCCGTTATCCTCGATGCGACAGGAGCGTCTTCCGCTCCGATTCGGAGCCCCGGGGCGAGGAGCCCCGCAGGGTCGGGAATGGACCGTCTCCCAAGGCAGGCGTGAACAAGTGGACGACTTCTCGGTGGCGCTGGTCGGGCCGTACCCGCCTCCCTGTGGCGGGGTGTCGGTCCACATCAAGCGCCTTCACCTGCGCCTCGCTGCGCTGAACATCTCCTCGCGGGTCTACTGCCAACCCCTGTCCGCGTCCGCCGCCGGAGAGAACGTCGTCCCGACCTCGAAGTACGCCTGGCACCGCTGGATCATCGAGCGCGGGTGGCGCTGTGCCGAGGGCATCGTGCACTTCCATGACGGCTGGTGCTGGGCGCCCGCCGCCCTCGTCATGCTCCTGCGGGGCAGGCAGGTCGTCATGACGTTCCACAACCAGGAAGCGGGCGGGGAGATGTGGCGGCATGCCGCACCCCTGCACCGATGGGCGGGCCGACGGTTGCTCCGGCACCCACGGGTCCGGTGGATCGCCGTGAGCCCGGAGGTGAGGCGGCAGTTGATCGGGCTGGGAGTGCCCCCGGAGCGGATCGCGGTGGCCCCCGCCTACATCCCGCCCCGAACCGACGCGCCTGCCTCGGGCCTGCCCGGCCACGTGGGGGACTTCCTCGCCACGCACTCGCCGGTCCTGTCCACCTACGCTTGGAAGCTGACGATCGACACGCAGGGGGTCGACGTCTACGGATTCGATCAGTGCCTCGAGATGATGCGGTCTCTCAAGGCCGACTACCCGGGGATCGGGCTGGCGGTCTCGCTGCCGCAGATCTTCGACGCCGGGTACTTCCGCGACCTGAAGGCGCGCATCGCGGCCTACGGCATCGGGGACAACGTGCTCTTCGTCACCGAGCCGCTCGACGATGCGCAACTGCTCTGGCGGGCGAGTGACGTCTACGTGCGCGCCACGAACACCGACGGGGACGCCGTGGTGGTGCGCGAGGCGCTGGCCCTGCACGTTCCCGTGGTGGCCAGCGACGCCGCCATCCGGCCCGCCGGCGCGGTGCTCTTCGAGGCGCGAAACCTCGAGGCGATGACCGCTGCGGTCCGACAGGTGCTGGCCCACCATGCCGCTCATGTCCAGGGCCTCCAGTCGGTCACCATGGACGACAACTTCCCATCGGTCCTGGAGCTCTACCGCGCGATTGCCTCGTCCGGGATCCGCCCACGGTGACCGACGGAGCGGCCGGCGGTGCCCCCGGGGGCCGCTGGCGGACCTGATCCGGAGGGGCAGCACCCGAAGGCCGGGGGGCGGATCGCGGTCCTGGGGTGGGCCCCGAGCCGGCGCCAGACGGCCCCCGGTTGGCACGGGGTGTCCGCACGGGCGTATAATGACGAACGCCTGTGAGAGGCCCCCTCCTGAGCTAGTTGGTTCAAATACCAGTCAGTTGCGCGATCCGATGGGCTCGGGGCGCCCGACTGCGGTCACCCGGCCCCAGGGTTCGCTTGAAGACGGTCGAGTCACCCATCAGCGGAGGGGATCCGGATGACCTCCTTGCCGCGGAGTCCATGAAGAGAGCCGCTGTCTCTCGCTCCGGCCGGGCGGCGTCTCCGGTGGCCCGGGCATCAGTCGTGGGCCCGAGCCGATCGGCCGGTTCGGCCGGGCGGAGGGAACTTCGATCCTCCCCGCGAGACCGGGGGCTCGTCCGGTTCGATCTCGCGCCTCGCTCCGGTTGTTGCCTTGTCCCGGCAATGGGCGCAGGGGGGCGCCGGGGTGGTGCGGGGCGGGGCATTTCGTCCTCACCCGACCGCGAAGACGTGCCGATGACATTGGCGGTGGGTTCGGCGCCGGCAGTGCGGGCGGCCGGCGGGGGAACGGTGGCACGCCGCCGGGCGTGCGGCCGCTTCGCCGCCGTGCTCCGCCATGGACGGATGCGGAATCTGCACGCGTTACGAGGCGTTGCCGCGGGGTGGCGCGCGGAATCGAACTGAGATCATCACCGGGAAGGCACGGCTCATGAAGAGGATCTACATCGCGGGATGCGGCGGGATGCTCGGCGAGGCGTTCCACGAGCAGTTCGCCGACGGCGAGCTCCGATGCACGGACATCGACGTGAACGACCCGTGGCTGAGCTACCTGGACTTCCGCGACTTCGACGCCTACCGCCGGGACGTCCGGGACTTCCGGCCCGACTACCTCTTCCACCTCGGGGCCTACACCGATCTCGAGTTCTGCGAGACCCACGTCGAGGAGACCTACCGGACCAACACGCTGGCGGTCGAGAACGCGGTTTCCATCGCCAACGAGCTGGACGTGCCGCTGCTCTACATCAGCACGGCGGGCATCTTCGACGGGAAGCAGGACGTCTACGACGACTGGGACCTCCCGAATCCCCTCGGCCACTACGCCCGTTCCAAGTACGCGGGCGAGGTCTTCGTCGTCCATCACGCGCGGCGCTACCTCGTATGTCGCGCCGGCTGGATGATGGGTTCCGGCCCCCGCAAGGACAAGAAGTTCGTCCAGAAGATCATGCGGCAGCTCAAGGACGGAAAGACCCAGCTCGATGTCGTCACCGACAAGCTCGGCACCCCGACCTACACCCACGACTTCGCGCGGAACGTCAAACAACTCCTGGCCACCGAGTTCTGGGGGCTCTACAACATGGTGTGCGACGGGCTCACCAGCCGCTTCGAGGTGGCGCAGGAGATGATCGCGATCCTCGGCCTGGCGGAGCGGGTCAGGATCCAGGCCGTGCCCTCGTCCTTCTTCGCCCGCGAGTACTTCGCCGCCCGGCCCGATTCCGAGCGGCTGATCAACCGCAAGCTCCGGCTGCGGGGGATCGACGCGATGCGCGACTGGAAGGTCGCGCTGCGCGAGTACCTCGAGGGATACTACGCCGGGTACCTGGGCTGAGACGCATGGGTCGGACACGCAGGATCGCCGCGTTCGGCTTCCGGAGCATTCCGCCCCGACCGGGTTGCTCGGGGGCGGACAAGTTCGCCGAGGAGCTCTACGCGCGCCTGGCCGAGCGGGGTTACGAGGTCACCGCCTACAACCGCGTATACGCCGGCGGCGGGCCGGCGCGCGGCGACTACCGGGGCATCCGCGTGTTCAACCTGCGCACCTTCCGCAGCAAGGGACTGGAGGCGCTGTGGCACTCGGCGCGGGCGACCGCACACATCCTCCGGCACGACACCGGGGAGGTGGTGCACGTGCAGAACGGCGGGAACAGCATCTTCTTCCCGGTGCTGCGCCTGTTCGGCAAGCGGGTCTACCTGACCGAGGACGGGGCGGAGTGGGATCGCGGCAAGTGGCCGTGGTACGCGCGGCTCTACCTGCGGGCGATGAACCACCTGACCGCGCACGTTCCCAACGGCGTGGTCTTCGACAACGTCTTCGTGCGCGAGACCTTCGAGCAACGCTTCCACCGCGGCTACCACTACATCCCCTACGGCAGCGAGCCGCAGCGGAACGAGGCCGACACCGACGTGCTGGCCCGGCTCGGCCTGACGTCCCTGGGTTACTTCCTGTTCGTCGGTCGCTTCATCCCCGAGAAGGGGCTGCAGTACCTGATCCCGGCCTTCGAGCAGGTGGAGACCGACCGGCGGCTGGTGGTGGTTGGGGGGGCGCAGCAGGGCTCGGAGTACGCCCGGCGCGTGACCCAAATCGCGGATCCGCGCATCCTCTTCCCGGGTTTCATGTACGGGGCCGACGTCCATACGCTGATGCGGCACGCCTACGCCTACGTGCAGCCGTCGGACCTCGAGGGACTCTCGCCGGCGGTGCTGGAGAACATGGCGCTGGGCACGCCGGTGATCTGCAGCGACATCCGCGAGAATCGCTTCGTCGTGGGCGACACGGCGATCACGTTCCGCAAGTCGGACGTCGGGGACCTGGCGGCGAAGCTGCGCCTCGCCCTCGCGGACCGCGCGCAGCTCGACCGCAACGCGGCCGCAGCGGCGCGGCGCGCCGCCGAGCTGTTCAGTTGGGAATCGGTGACCAGCCAGTACGAGACGGTCTTCTTCGGGACGCCGCTGGCGGGTGCGGCGGCGGGACCGGGGGGAGCGTCCACGACTGGCCGGGGGGAGAACTGAGCGCCGGGGCCCGCCGGCGTCGCAACTTCACGGAAGGACGGAGACCATGATCCGTGTGGCAGTCGTCGGTCTTGGCAAGATGGGCCTGTCCCACTACGCCATGATCAGTGCTCATCCCGACGTCCGCGTCGAGGCCGTGTGCGACAGCATGGGCTACCTGCTGGACGTGCTGAACAAGTACACCGGCGTGCGCACGTTCTCCGACTACCAGGCGATGCTGCGCGACGTGCCGCTGGACGCGGTCCTGATCGCGACCCCGTCGCGCCTCCACGCCGAGATGGGGCAGGCGGCGCTGGAGAAGGGGCTGCACGTGTTCTGCGAGAAGCCCTTCACCCTCGATCCGGCCGACGGCGCCGCCCTGGCGCGGCTGGCCGCGGAGAAGGGCCTGATCAACCAGGTCGGCTACCACTACCGCTTCGTCGCCGCGTTCCGCGAGATGAAGCGCCTGCTCGACCTCGGCGCCATCGGCGAGGTCTCGCACGCGCTGGCCGAGGCCTACGGCCCGGTGGTGCTGCGCGCGAAGGGCTCGACCTGGCGCACGCAGCGGCAGGCGGGAGGGGGCTGCCTCTACGACTACGCGGCGCATCCCCTCAACCTGGTGAACTGGTACCTCGGCTCGCCCGCCGGCGTCGGCGGCACCGTGCTCAAGAGCGTCTTCTCGCGGGAGACCGACGACGAGGTGCTCAGCACCCTGTACTTCGCCAACGGTCGCAACGCCCAGCTCTCGGTCAACTGGAGCGACGAGTCCTGCCGCAAGATGAGCACCCGGGTCTCGATCTGGGGTACCGGCGGCTGGCTCTACGCCGACCGGCAGGAGTGCCGGGCCTACCTGCGCGCCGGCACGGCGATCCCGGACGGCTACCAGGAGGGCTGGAACGTCCGCTACACCACCGAGCTGACCGAGCCGGTCTGGTTCTACCTGCGCGGCGAGGAGTACTCGGCCCAGCTCGACTACTTCGTGCGGTGCATCGGGGAGAAGCGCCCCGAGAACGTGAACTCCTTCGCCAGCGCGGTGGCGACGGACGAGACGATGGCGATGATCGTGGCGGATGCCGCCCGCGGGCCGACGATGACGGCCGGGGCGGCCCCGGCGCCGAAGCGCCGGAAGCGCTCCCTGTTCGGTTGAGCCGGGGAACGTCCGCGTTCGTGTCGTCCAGGGCCCTGACATCGGAGAGACGCAATGGACCGCCTGCTGTTCGGTGACAATCAGTTCTTCGGCGTGAACCACATGTCCGAGGAGAAGGCGCGGGCGCAGTCGATGCGCTTCGGGAAGATCGAGGCCATCATCGACGTGCTCGACATCGCCTACCACGAGGGCGTCAAGGTCTTCATGTGCACGACGCACGACCGCATCGCCGAGGTCTGCGATCACGTGCGCGCCGCCCCGGAGCGCTACCAGGACTTCGCCTTCTACCCGTGCATGCCCTACGCCCACAAGTACGCCAACGCCATGACCGACCTCGGGCTGCTGGGGGCGATCCAGCGCTTCCTGCCCGAAGGGGGCCTGCTCGATGCGGCGATGCGCGGCGGCGTCTCGCTGGCGAAGAAGGACGTGGAGGGCATCACGACGCTGCTGGTGGACGCCGAGATGAAGATGTTCCGCGGCCTGCGGACGCCGGTCATCTTCCTGCAGAACGTGGTCGTGGACCTGCTGCTGGGCATGAAGTTCCACGAGGCGTTCCGGATCTTCGCCCAGCACGTGCGCACCCGCTACGGCGCCGAGCCCGGCTTCATCACCATGAACCTGCCGATGATGCTGGACGCGCTCGAGGCCGCGGGGGTCGAGAACCCGATCGTCTGCTCGAACATCAACAAGATCGGCTTCCGCATGTGCGGCGGCTTCGCCGCCTACGAGCAGGCGCTGAAGCAGCGGAAGTTCCGCGCCATCGCCATGTCGGTGTTCGCCTCGGGGGCGATCCCGCCGGCCGAGGCCATCGAGTGGATCTGCCGGCAGCCGAACATCGAGTCCATCGTGTTCGGGGCCTCGAGTCGCGCGAACATCCGCAGCACCCGGGAGCTGGTGGACCGCTACTGGGCCGCCACCGGGCGCTGAGGCGCGGTCGCGGGGGTCACGGCTCCCGCAGACGACAGACGCGATAGCCGTCCACCGCCAGGACCGGTTGGAAGAGGTCCGGGTGGGCGGTCGCGCAATCGGCGGGATTCGTGTCCCCCAGGCGGTCCTCCGGCCGGTAGACCACGTAGACCGGGCATCCCAGCGTGCGCAGTGCCGCAGCGTCACCCTCGGGATCGCGGCACGGTCCGTAGAGGTCGTCCATGAGCGCCTGGCGGCGTGACACCTCTTGGGCCGGGAAGGCGAACTGGTCGGTGCCGGTTCGCGTGCCGAGGTAGAGGCGCCGCCGGCCGAGCACCATGATCAGGTCGCGCTGCTGGGCGTCCAGGAAGACCGCGTTCGTCTCGGTGTGCTCCCGGATCCACTCGTAGAGTCTGCGCTCCGCCGGCGCTGGGTGGAGCCGGGGACTGGTCCGGCCGGCCGGGTCGGCCGCGTAGCCGACCACGGTGAGCACCGGGCCCACCACGAACAGCACGGCGAAGATCACCGCGGCCCCGAGGCGGCCCCGGCGGGCGACGAGGCGGGTCCACCAGGGATGGAAGGCCGCCCCGGCGAGGAGCGCCAGCAGGAAGAGGATCTGGAAGACGAACTTCGACTCGTTGTCCACCGGCAGGTGGACAACGAGGGTGAAGATCGTCGTGGCCCCGGCCCCGATCGCCACCAGCACCGGGCCCGGTCGCGCCTCGCGGACCGCGCGGCGCAGCGGTCCCCACGCCAGCCACGCCACCACGGCGAGAGCGGTCGCGATCGTCCACGGTATCGTGGGCCGCAGCGTCAACGCCGAGTGCCGCAGGCTCGCCCCCGGGGCGGTCCAGCCCCGCAGCAGTCCCCAGAGGTAGGGCAGGCCCAGCAACATGCCGCCCGCCATGGCCGCCGCCGCCGCCGCCGTCCGCGCCGGTCCGGGCAGCCAGGGCCAGCGCCGGCGCAGGATCAGCGCCACCGCCATCGTCGCGAAGAGGACCGGCGTGGCCGAGAGCGCCACCACGCCGTGGAAGAGGAAGATCCCCCCGGTGCCGAGGGCGACCACCACGAGGCGGTCGCGCCGCCCGCCGTCCAGCCAGTCGAGCGCGGCCCACAGCACGAGCAGCAGGAGCACCCACGCGTAGTTGAGCGCCGTGCCCTCGGTGAACTTGTCGAGGAAGCTCAACATCACGGTGAAGGGCGCGCTCACCGAGA
>CAYNPF010000082.1:0-9017 GCA_964398895.1 uncultured bacterium | reverse complement strand
GTCTCTACGGCTTCGGCAACGACGACGAGCGCAGCGCCTTCCGGCAGCTGATCAAGGTCACCGGCATCGGCGGGGCCGCAGCCCAGCGAGTCGTACCACGCGACCGGCACGCGGGCCTGCGCCACGCCCGGCCAGGGCATCGCCGTCGGCGGTCGCTGCGGCTCGTCGAGCCGCCAGCCGCCGCGGACCAGCCCGGCCCACGAGCCCGGGAAGGCCAGTGCGCTCGCGGCCTCGGGCTGCCAGAGCGCGCGGCCCGGCTGCGCCCACCACGACGCCGCGTCGGGCAGCGCGGCGTGATCGAGCGCGTCGGCCCCGGCCTCGGTGAGCTGCGCCACCGCTGCCGGCGCGCACAGCATCAGGACGAGAGCCGCGCCCGATAGCGCCCGAACACCGCGACGAGCGGCGTGCCGAGCAGCACGAACAGCAACAGGTTGGTACCGCAGTGCCATAGCGCGAACGGGATCCCCTGCAGCAGGACGACCCGCATCTGGCCCACGACCAGGCCGGTCGCCACGTTGGTCACGAGATCGAACCACAGCGTCAGGCCCAGTGCGATGCCGCCGAGCAGGACGCCGCGTACCACCACCCGGCGTCCGTACAGCCCCATCGCTCCGAAGCCGCCCCCGGTCAGCCCGGCGACCGCCTCTCCCAGCACCTGGGCCAGGGTCACGAACGGATGCGCCGGACCATACGGGTTCATGAGCGAGTACACCAGCATGGTCAGCGTGCCCACCACCGCGCCGTCCCGGGAGCCCAGCAGCACGCCGGCGCCGAAGATGCCCAGGGTCTGGATCTCGAAGTCGGGCGGGCGCGGCGCGTAGGCCCCGGCGAGGCAGGCGGCCGTGAGCAGCGCCATGTAGGCGAGGCGACGGGACGTCAACGGCGGTCGGATGATCGCAGGCTCCCACGGGAAGGCGGCCATCGGCGGAGCGGGGTGCAGGCAGGATACGCGCGCCCACGCGCGCCGGTCAAAGCCGCGGGATCGCGGCTCCAGGGCTACCCCGGGACGCCCGCCGCCTGCTTGAGCGGCCCCAGCACGCTCGCCGGCACGGCCAGGTCGCCGAGCTGCGCCCCGTGCGGCCCGCCATGGTAGTCGGAGCCGCCGGTCTCGAGCAGATCGAGACGACGCGCCAGGGCGTGGAAGCGGCGGACCGCCACCGCGCCGTGCTGCGGGTGCCAGACCTCGATCCCGCGCAGGCCCGCGACGGCGAGCTGCTCGACCACCAGGTCGCTCACCGACGAGCCGGGATGCGCCAGCACGCTCACCCCGCCCGCGGCGTGGATCAGGTCAATGGCGCGCTCGGGCCGGAACGACGGTCGCTGCACGTACGCCTCGCCGCGGGCGCCGATGTAGCGCCGGAACGCCTCGTCCATCGTCTCGACGTGGCCGGCGCGCAGCAGCGCCTCGGCCACGTGCGGACGACCGACGACGCCGGGCCCCGCCAGCTCCAGCACCTCGTCGAAGTCCACCGGAGCCCCCAGCGCCGCCAGCCGCTCGACCATCGCCTGCGCGCGGCTCAGCCGCTCGCCGCGGAAACGGGCCAGCGCCTCGAGCAGACCGGCGTCGGTGGGATCCAGGTAGTAGCCGAGGATGTGCAGGTCGGCGCCGTCCAGCGAGGAGGAGATCTCGATGCCCGGCACCAGTTCGAGCGCGCTGCCAGCCGCCACCCGCGCGCGCTCCACGCCCTCCATGGAGTCGTGATCGGTGATGGCCAGCGCCGCCAGCGAGTGCTCCAGGGCACGCGCGACAACCGCCTCGGGCGTGAGCAGTCCGTCGCTGAAGAGGGTATGGGTGTGCAGATCCACGCGGCGGCCGCCCCGGGTGATGGGCGGCTGGTGCATCAGACCGCCTCCAGGGCCCGGCGCAGGACGCGGATCTTCTGCGCCACGTCCGGGTAGCTGGGCTGGATCGCGTAGACCCGCTCGAACTCGGCCAGCGCCTCGGCCGTCCGTCCGGCCACCTCGTGCGCGAGGCCGAGGTGGAAGCGCAGGCCCACGAGCTGCTCGGGCGCGCCGGGCAGGGTCTCGAGCGCGCGGCTGAACTCCTCCGCCGCCTCGTCGAAGCGCCCCTGGTCGAGCAACGTGCGACCGATCATCTCGGCCGCGCGCCCGGCGAACTCCGGATGGCGCGCCGCGATGCGGAAGCTCTCGACCGCCTGGTCGGCCAGTCCCATCTCGCGGTAGGTCATGCCCAGATCGTAATGGCTCTGCGGGTCGCCGGAAACCTGGGATTCCACCCCGCGCTGGAACTCGGCGAGCAGCGAGCCCAGGTCGAGGGTGACCGCCTGCGCCCGGCCCACGGCGATCTCCACCCGGCCGTCCGCCTCGGTCGAGGCCGCCGCAGCGCCCGGCGCCGCTACGCTGGTCGGAGCCGGCCCCAGACGCTCCATGCGCCGCAGGGCCAGCTTGCAGTCGGGGGCGTGCCTCAGGGCCCGGCCGAACCAGTCCCGCGCGCTGGCGTGGTCGCCATCGTTCAACGCCCGGTCGCCCAGCGCGCAGGCGACCTCGGCCGCCTCGGCGCCGTTCTCGCGCAGCTCGCAGTTGCGCAGCCACAGGCCGAGGATCTCGGGCGTGGCCTGCGTGCTTCGCCCGAGGTTGCGGTAGATCGAGGCCGCGCTGTCGAGCCGGCCGAGGGCCTCGTAGGCCCGCGCCGCCTCCACCAGCGACTCGCCCGCCGCCTCGCGATTCCCCTTGCGCAGGTGCGCCGCGGCCGACTGCAGCAGCGCCTCGATCACCTCGGGGTCGCCGTCGGCCTGCGCGCTCCGCGGCTCCTGCCCGAAGTGCAGCCCCGCGGGCGCGGGCGGCGTCACGTCCGTCCCGTGTCCCGTCGCGTGCGCGGCGGGTGGGGTCGCGACCGCCGCGGGCTCCCCGTCCACGGCCGCCGCCGGAGGCGAGAAGACGCGCCGCTGCTCGAGCCCCTCGACCGCGGCGTCGTCGGCGGGTCCGACCGGCGGTGCCGCCGTCGCGACCGGGCTCGCCTCCGCAGCCGATGCCGGATCCGCGACCGCCGCCCCGTGCGGGGCGTCCGGGCGCGCGGTCGTCCCCTCCGCCGACGTGGCCGTCGCCGCCGATTCGTCGGCGCCCGGTGACAGTTCCCGCGCCCGCGCCTCGGCCTGGGCGGCCTCCTCGCGCATGCCGCGCTTCGCGTACTGCCGCGCGGCCTCGGCCCAGGCGTCGGCCGCGGCCCGCGTCTGGCCCGCCTCCGTCAACCACTCGCCGGCCCGCTCCAGCAACCGCACGTTCTCGGCGGAGGTCTCGAAGGCGCGCCGCGCACTGGTGGCCGCCTCCGGGAAGCGCTGCTCGTGCGCCTGGAACTCGGCCAGCTCCTGGTAGTAGAGCGCGGCCTCGGTGGTCAACCCGTCGAGCGCGTGCAACTCGGCGAGCCGCTGCAGGATCACCCCCGAGGCCAGCGAGAGCCGGGTCATCTTCTTGCAGACGGCGATGGCGTTCTTGTAGAGCCCCGCGCTGGAATAGGCGTCCACCGCCTGCAGGTAACGCCGAACCGCCTCGTCCCCGTCCCCCCGCTTGAAGAGGAGGTCGGCAAGGAGGACGAAGTGGATCGGCTCGCAGTTGTCCACGCGGGTGAGCTTCTCGTACTCGTTCACCGCGCCGTCCAGGTCACCCCCCTGGAGACAGCGCTGGGCCCGTCGCTTGATCTCAATCGCCTTTTCCAAGCTGGCTTTCTCCGCGGAGCCGGCCGCCGGGCCTGTCCGAACGGCGACCGTCCGCCATGACGCGATCCCTGTCAGGCGCTCAAGGCGGCGTGCACGGCGTCCTGACAGCTGCGGGCCAGCGGCCCCAGCGCGGTCCGGACGCGTTGCAGACCCATCTCGATGTCGGTCTTATCGGCGGAGTCGGCCGCGGACTTCAGGTTGATTTCGACGTTGAGCAGCGCCCCCTCGGCGGCCGCGTGGGCGAGCAGCCCCGCCACCCCGGAGTCGCTGGCGGCGTTGACGTTGCCCTTCCGCGCCACCTCGACCGCCAGCTCGAGCACCTCGAGGCAGGCCTGGGCGGTCTCCAGCGGCACCCGCATGGCCGCCAGGTCCGCGGCCGCCATGGCCTGCGTGCGCACCTCGACCTCGGCCGGCGTGGCCTGCGGCATCTTCCGGGCCTTCAGCACCGCCTCGAAGGCCTCGCTGTCGCGCCGGGCCAGCCCCAGCAGGCGGCCGCGCAGCATCGCCGCCCGGCGCCGCACCTCCTTCATCGCCTCCTCGTGCGCCGCGTACTTCTTCTTGCCCAGCGTCAACCCCGCCACCATGGTGGGCAGCGTCGCCGCCAGCGCGCCGACGAAGGCCGAGACCGTGCCGCCGCCCGGCGTGGGCGTCGGCGAAGCCACCGAGTCGAAGAACGAGGCCACCGACGTCGCCTCGGTGAGCGGCGGCGTCTTGAGCCGCAGCTCGAGCACCTGGTCGCGCTTGAAACCCTCGAGCTGCAGGTAGTGCTCGGCGGCGTCCAGCATGGCGTATTCGGGGACCAGCCCGACCACCTCACAGCCCGAGATGGCCGCCCCGTGCCGCGCCGCCTCCTCGCGCACCAGCGCCAGCACGCGGTGGATGGGCGTGGCCTCGGTGTTCACCAGGTTCATGCTCACCTGGGCGCGCCGGCCGCCCTCGATCGAGAAGCCCAGCGCCCGCACGTTCTTCAAGCCCCCGCTCTGCTCGCGGATCGAGGCGGCGATGGCCTTGGCCACGCGCACGTCGGCGGTGTTCAGGTTGGCGTTGAACGCGACCAGGAAGCGCCGCGCTCCGACCGCGGTGGCGCCGGCCGTCGGGTGGATGTGCTCCGGCCCGAAGTCCGGCTTCTTCTTCGGGTCCCTGCCGATCAGCTCGCGCAGGCCCTCGAACTCGCCGCGCCGCACGTCGGAGAGCGTCACGCGGTCGGGCCGCGTCGCCGCCGCCTCGTAGAGGAACACCGGGATCCCCAGCTCCTCACCGATGCGCTTCCCCGCCCGGCGCGCCAGCTCGGCGCAGTCCTCGAGCGTCATCCCCTCGATCGGCACGAACGGCACCACGTCGGCCGCGCCCATGCGCGGGTGTTCGCCCCGGTGCTGGTTGAGATCAATCAGCTCGCTGCCGCGCTTGACCGCGCGCACGGCCGCCTCCACCACCGGGTCGGGCTCGCCAGCGAAGGTCAACACGCAGCGGTTGTGGTCCGCATCCATCTCGCTGTCGAGCAGCGTGACGCCGGGGACGGACGCGATGGCCTGCATGATCTCCTCCACCACCTCGCGGCGGCGGCCTTCCGAGAAGTTCGGTACGCACTCGACGAGCTTGGACATGGGAATCGGGTTCTCCGTTGCGGTGAAGTGTCCTGCCCGGGATCAGACCGGAGCGACGAGTCGGCTGTTCAGGCCGGCGATCTTGACCCAGTAGACGATCCAGCAGACGAGCGCCGGCAGGAGCGTCACCCAGTTCACGATCGGCACCAGCGAGACGCAGTTCAGGATGCAGACGGCCAGTCCGATCCCCCGGCTCGGGTTCGGCTCCACCGGCAGGTTGCGGCGCTGGAACTCCTGCTGGAGGGACTCGGAAATGGCCAACACGACGAGGAACTGCCACACCAGATTGAAGATGGGCACAAACTGCAGCCAGACCATGCCCGGCTCCATCTTGCGAACCGTCGGCGAGCACGCCGCCAGCGCATGCTGCTGGGTGAGGAGGAAGAAGACGACCGCCACGAGCGATGGGATGCCGAGCACCACCCAGAGGAGCACCATCAGTCCCGCCTCTGCCATTCGCGCCCTCCCTTCGGAAGTCGGTTCCCTTCCCTACCCCGCCTCTTGCCCGCGCCTACCGGTCCGGTCGTTCCAACGAGGCGTGTCGGAACCCGCGGACACGCGACAGCCCTACCCCAAGGCGCGCCAGAACGCGCGGCTGCAAGGCGGAGCGGTCCGCGCGACCGAGGCGCGCCGCGACGCGCAGCACCGGTGCGGTCCTGTCCCCGAGGCGCGTCAGAACGCGCGGCACGGGTCTGGTCGCACCCCCGAGCCACCCCGCGACGCGCAGCACCGGTGCGGTCCTGTCCCCGAGGCGCGCCAGAACGCGCGGATACAAGGCGGCGGGGACGGCGTGGCCGAGGCGTGTCGAGTGGACACGTCGCAGGCCGCGCCGGCCCCGCCAACGCAGTAGCCGCCCGTTTTGGCGCGCCTTCACGGCCACACGCGCCTCTCGACGCTCGGCAGCGCCAGATCCGCCCCCCTCATGAACACCGTGTCCGGCCGCACCGCCGGCAGCCAGTAGGGCAGCTCCTCGAGCGCCTCGCACTCCCATACCACCGCGTCGCCCCAGGCGCCGGGGTTCAGGTGCCCGACCTCGGCCTCGACGCGCAGCGCCCGCGCGGCGTTCCAGGTGATGCCGAGCAGCGTCTCCTCCGCGTCGAAGCCGCACAGCCGCGCCGCCAGCGCCGCGCACTCCAGCAGCGACTGCGCCGGCGAGGTGCCGGGGTTGAAGTCGGTGGACAGCGCCCAGCGCGCCCCGCTGGCCCGCAGCATCGCCGCCTCGGGCAGGCTCTGGTGCAGGGTGATCGCCGCGCCCGGCAGCAGCACGCCGACCACGCCGGCCGCGGCCAGCGTCTTCCAGTCCTCGGCGCTCGCGCCCTCGAGATGGTCGGCCGAGCAGGCCCCGACCTCGGCGGCCAGCGCCGCCCCCCCGCTGCGCTCGAACTGGTCGGCGTGCAGCTTCACGTCCAGGCCCAGCTCCCTCGCCCGCACCAGCACGGCGCGGCATTCCTCCACGCTGAAGGCCACCGGGTCGCAGAAGACGTCCACCGCGCTGGCCAGCTGGCGCGTGTGCAGATCGGGCAGCACGCGACCGATCATGGCCTCGAGGTACTCGGTCCGTCGCTCGCGGAACTCGGGCGGCAGCGCGTGCAGCAGCAGTGCGGTGCGGTGCAACCGCGCCGGCACCCGCTGCGCCGCCCCGCGCATCAGCTCGAGCAGGCGCGTCTCGCCCGAGGGCGTGAGGCCGTAGCCGCTCTTCACCTCCACCGTGGTGCAGCCGTTCGCCCGCCAGCGCTCGAGCCGGTTGGCCAGCGACTTCTCCAGCACGTCGTCGCGCTCCGCCGCGGTGGCGCTCACCGTCGAGCGGATGCCGCCGCCGGCGGCGGCGATGGCGGCGTACGACTCGCCCTTCAGGCGACGCATGAGCTCGGGCGCCCGGTGCCCGGCGAAGATCATGTGGGTGTGGCAGTCCACCAGGCCGGGAGTGACCAGCCGGCCGTTCGCGTTCAGCGGCCGCGCGTCGGCGTGGCGGCGCAGCAGCTCCGGCCCCGGCCCCACTTCGAGCACCCGCCCCTCGCGGAACACCACCGCCCCGCGCGGGTAGCGCAGCACGTGCCGCCCCTCGGGATCGGCGGTGACCACCTCGGAGGTGTTGTGCAGGATCAGGTACGACGCCCGCCCGGCCACCGCCCGGGTCGAGGGATCGCGCAGCGGTCCGAGGTCCATGGCCGGCCTACCCGGTGACGCCGGGCAGCTTCATGCCCGTGCGCCGCGCGTGCGCGATGGCCTCGGGATAGCCGGCGTCCGCGTGACGCATCACCCCGGTGCCGGGATCGTTGGTCAGCACCCGTTCCAGCTTCGCGTCCGCCTCGGCGCTGCCGTCGGCGACGATCACCACGCCGGCGTGGATCGAGTTGCCGATGCCCACGCCGCCGCCGTGGTGCACGCTCACCCACGAGGCCCCCGAGGCGGTGTTCAGGAGGGCGTTGAGGATCGGCCAGTCGGCGACGGCGTCGCTGCCGTCGCGCATGCCCTCGGTCTCGCGCCAGGGCGAGGCCACCGAGCCGGCGTCGAGGTGATCGCGCCCGATCACGATCGGCGCCTTGAGCACGCCCTCGCGCACCATGCGGTTGAAGCGCAGGCCCAGCCGCGCCCGCTCGCCGTAGCCCAGCCAGCAGATGCGCGCCGGCAGCCCCTGGAAGGGCACGTGCTCCTCGGCCAGCGGGATCCAGCGGTGCAGCCGCTCGTCGTCGGGGAACTCCTCCAGCGCCGCGCGATCGGTGGCGAGGATGTCCTCGGGATCGCCGGACAGCGCCGCCCAGCGGAACGGCCCCTTGCCGGTGCAGAACAGCGGGCGGATGTACTCGGGCACGAAGCCCGGATAGGAGAAGGCCCGCTCGTGCGACAGCCCGCCGCGCTCGGCCTCGCCGCGCAGGTTGTTGCCGTAGTCGAACAGCACCGTGCCCATGTCGCGCATCAGCAGCAGCGCCTCGACCTGCCGGGCCATCGAGGCCCGCGCGCGCCGCACGTACTCCCCGGCGTCGCGCCCGCGCAGCTCCGCGGCCTCGGCCAGCGTCAGGCCGGCCGGCACGTAGCCGTTGAGCGGGTCGTGCGCCGAGGTCTGGTCGGTGGCCACGTCCACGCGCAGCCCCTGCCGCACCAGCAACGGGTGGGTCTCGGCGGCGTTGCCGATCAGCGCCACGCTGAGCGGCCGCTTCGCCGCCTGCGCCTCGCGGCACCAGCGGATGGCCTCGGCCATGTCGGCGGTGAGCCGGTCGCAGTAGCCCTGCTCGACCCGGCGCCGCGCCCGCGCCTCGTCCACCTCCACCGCCAGGCAGACCGCGCCGTTCATGGTCGCGGCCAGTGGCTGAGCGCCGCCCATGCCGCCCAGGCCGGCGGTGAGCACCAGCCGCCCGGCCAGCGAGCCGCCGAAGTGCCGCACCGCGCACTCGCCGAAGGTCTCGTAGGTCCCCTGCACGATGCCCTGCGAGCCGATGTAGATCCACGAGCCGGCGGTCATCTGCCCGTACATCATCAGGCCCTTGCCCTCGAGCTCCCAGAAGTGCTCCCAGGTCGCCCAGTGCGGGACCAGCAGCGAGTTGGCGATCAGCACGCGCGGCGCGCCGGGGTGGGTGCGGAACACTCCCACCGGCTTGCCCGACTGCACCAGCAGCGTCTCGTCACCCTCCAGCGCGGTGAGCGCGGCGACGATGTGGTCGAACGCCTCCCACGAGCGCGCGGCCTTGCCGCGGCCGCCATAGACGATCAGCTCGGCGGGACGCTCGGCCACCTCGGGATC
>CAYNPF010000081.1:0-9023 GCA_964398895.1 uncultured bacterium | reverse complement strand
GAGGGCCTGGAGAAGGGCCTGGCCGACACCTACTACGGCAACTTCTCGGTGTTCCAGTCGGTGCCCGACCACTGGGCGGTCAAGCAGCTCTTCCCCATCATGCCGCTGCACCGGCTCGAGGAGCGGCCGACCCGCCGCGCCGTGGTCGCCGATCTGACCTGCGACTCCGACGGCAAGATGGACCAGTTCATCGAGCTGCGCGACGTCAAGAGTTCGCTGGAACTGCACGCCTTCGACGGCCGGCCCTACCACGTCGGCGTGTTCCTGGTCGGCGCCTACCAGGAGATCCTCGGCGACCTGCACAACCTGTTCGGCGACACCAACGCGGTGCACATCGCGCTGGACGAGGGCGGCTACCGCATTGACCACGTGGTCGAGGGCGACTCGGTCACCGAGGTGCTGGGCTACGTCCAGTACCAGAAGCAGCAGTTGGTGCAGCGCATGCGCCAGTCGAACGAGGAGGCGCTGCGCCGCGGGCTGCTCACCTTCGAGGAGTCGGCGCTGCTCATGCGGCGCTACGACGAGGGGCTGGCTGGCTACACCTACCTCGAGGAGGGCGAGCCCCAGCCGCCCGTCGTCAACGGGACGGCCGAGGCGGCCCCGCCGGTCGCGGCGCCGCGCCGGCGGCCCCGTCCACGCGACGCCGGGCCGCCGACGGAGCAGGAGAGCTTCCTGCCGGGCGGGGAGGAATAGCGGAAGTCGCGCCCGATCCGCCCCGCATCCGATGATATTCGTGTTGTCATCGGGGGGGGGGCGGCGTATCCTCCCTGTGACCGGGGAGGAGGTGCGCGATGTGGGGCTCGATCGTCGGCGGGATGGGGATGCGCGGTGGTCTCCGGGGTTGGCTGCTGGTTGCGCTTGCTCTGGGGAGCGCCGCGGTCGCGTCGGGAGTTGTGGCGGCCGCTGTTCCCATGACCTGCTCGACCGCCTGGGAATCATCGGACGCCCAGGCGCTGGCGTTCGCCCCGGACGGCTCGATCTTCTCCGCGAACCGCTACGCCGGACGCGTCTGTCATTACTCCGCCGACGGCGCGGAGCTCTCCGCGTGGAGTCTGCCGCCCGGCTTCGGCAGCCCGGTCTTCTGGCCGGTCGGCATTGACGTGGATGCCGCGGGCGATGTCTATGTGTCCGACGTCGGCAGCAACTGCGTCTACAAGTGCTCCGCCGCCGGTGCTGTGTTGGACACGATAGGCAGGGGTACGCTCGTGGCGCCCAGAGGTGCGGCGTGTGATCGCCAGAACGGCCACGTCTACGTCTGCGACGGTCAGGGGTATGCGATTCGCGAGTTCTCCGCCGACGGGGAACTCGTGCGCTCGATCGCGGCCGACTGGTACGTCTCCGACGTGACGCTGGGGGACAACGGCGAGTTGTACGCCTCCGCCTACAACGGCCGCGTGTACCATTTCGCCGCCGACGGTTCACTCCTGACCACGTGGCAGCCGGCGGACGCCGGGCCCAACACGAGCTTCACGTCGGTTGCCCGGGGGCCCGACGGGCGGATCCACGTCGTGGATCGCGGCGGCACCCGCGTGCTCGTGCTGACCGCGGACCTGCAGGGAGTTGGCGCGTGGCGGCTGGATTGCAGCAGCCTGAATCTCGTGTGCCGGGCGGACGCGTACAATCATCCCCTTCTGACGGGGGTGGACATGGATGTGTACGGACGGGCCATCCTCGGCTCGGATTGCCTGCCCAACCAGGTCGCGTTGTTCCCGGCCGCTCCGCTTCCGGTCCATTCGACGACCTGGGGACGCGTCAAGATCCTCTACCGATGAATCGAGGCGTCGCGGGCGGCTGTGGCTTGCGGTGCACCGCGAGCCTCACCGCACCACGCACACCCGTGCGGTGAGGGAGCGGCGGCCCCAGGTCAGCCGCACGAGGTAGATCCCGGGGGCGAGGTCCGCGCCCGCGTCGAGGCGCAGCCGATGCTCCCCGGCGGCGAATCCGTCCAGCGAGCGCGAGAACACGCGCCGGCCGGCGACGTCCACGAGGTCCAGCCGGCCGTGATCGCCGCCGGCGGGCAGGGTGAAGCTCACCACGAGTTCGCCGCGCGCGGGGTTGGGGCGCGCGCCGGCCAGTGCGAGTCCGCTCGCGTCGCCGGCGGGCGGCCCGGGCGCCACATCGGTCGCGCGGACCTCGCGGCAGCCCGCCTCCGCGCCGATGTCCGGGCTCGCGCCCGAGGCGCAGACGTCCACGCCGCTGACCGGCACCGCGCTCCCGAGCGCGGGGCTGGCCGGCGCCAGCGAGAAGTCGCCGCCGGCGGGCGCGACGAAGAGCGGATCGCCGGCGCGACCGTTGGCCTCGAAGCCGGTGGCGGCGCGCAGCGCGGCGAGGCCGGCGTAGTCGGTGCCCTTCCAGCGGAACAGCACCGACGTGCCGGTGGCGTAGAGCAGGTCGCCGTCGAAGTCGTTGCCGGCGAGCGACTCGTCGTCATCGTCCTTCACCGGCGCCATCCCGCTCCCGGAAAGGATGTTGTCGCGGAAGTGCACGTTCGAGTATGGCCCGCTCGGCCAGACGGCCGCCGTGGGGGACACGCTGGAGTACGTCGTGTTGTGGCAGATCCACGCGTGCCCGGCGCCGGCCAGCGAGAACTTGAAGGCGCTGCGCGTGTAGCCGGTGACGAGGTTGTCGAGCACGTATTCGGGGCCCTGGTAGATGGGCGCCAGCGAGAAGCCGTTGAAGCAGCCGCCGAGGATGTTGTCCCAGATCCGCAGGTTGATGCCCGAGACGGTGTCGGTCTCGATGGCGTCGTCGCCGCAGTCGGTCACGGTGTTGTCGTGGAAGTCGGAGTCGGCGGTGATGTTCTCGTCGGCCTGTCCGTTGCTGGCGTCCAGGCCGTTGAACGTGCCGGTCACAGTGTTGGCGCGGATGACGTTGCCCCGCCCGCCGCGCGTCGAAATGCCGCTGAGGTCCTCCTCGTGGTTCTTGCAGGCGCTCCACGGCCAGGTGGCGATGCGCGGGTCGCGCACCAGGTTGTGCACGACCAGGTTGTCGGCGGCGCCGACCCGCACCCAGATGCCCCGCCCGGCGCAGGTGTGGACGTGGTCGTGCTCGATCCAGCAGTCGCTGGCCGCGCGCAGGTTGATGCCGGCGGCGGCGGCGGTGGTGCCGAAGTAGCGCACCTCGAGGCCGCTCACGTGCCAGTGCGAGGCCTCGAGGAAGACGCCGATGTCGTAGCGGGCGACGTGCATCGTGTGGCCGGCGGGCGAGGAGCCGTCCTCGAGCCGCACGTAGATCCGGCCGTCGGCGACGGTCCAGCCCTGGGCGACGCCGTTGGCGCCGGCCGCGAGGTCGGCGAGGCTGGCGTGGTGGTAGAGGCGTTGCAGGCTGTCGGCGCAGACCAGCCGCGTGGTGCCGCTGAAGGCGATCGAGTAGACGCCGCCGCCCACCGACGTCCAGCCGCTCGCGTGCAGCAGCGCCGGGTCCGAGCCGTCGAGCACGACGCCGGCGCCGTCGGCGACGACGTGGATGCGCGCGGCGGTCGTGCCGGCCCGCGTGCCGTGCAGCCACTGGTGGTACACGCCCGCTCGCACGCGGATCTCGTCGCCGGGGTTGGCGCGGTCGGCGGCAGCCTGCAGCGTGGCCAGCGGCGCGGCCGACGTGCCGGGGTTGGTGTCGAGGCCGTCGGCCGCAACCCAGCGCACCGTGCCGGGCGCGACGTCCCGCGGCTCGGCGCGCGTGCGGGCCGAGCCCGGCGCGATGTCGCTGCCGTCGGGGTCGGCGATCACCACCGTCAACTCGACGAGCGTGTCGGCCGGCAGCCACAGCACGCTGCCCGCCCAGCGACGATTGCTGATGCGCGCGAGGTCCACGCCGCGCCGCCAGGCGGGCTGGCCGGCGAGGCGCCACTCGACGTGGGCGACGGCATCGCTGTCGGCATCGCCGGTGTAGGGCAGGCGCAGGCCGATGGAGTTGAAGGTCGGGTAGGTCTCGAGCGTGCCGGCGAGCGAGGCGTTCTGCGCCGCGGCCGGATGGGCCAGCGCAGCGAGCGCGAGCCCGGCGGCGAGCAGGACGAGACGTCGGGAGATCGTTGCGGACATGGCCGGCTTCCTTCGTGGCGTGGTGTCGTGGGCCGGCCCGAAACTACCACGCGGGGCCGCGACGAGCGGACGCGACCGTGCTGGTCGCGGGCTCGCGCAGTCCCGCGCGGCGGCGGGGATTCCGCCGCCCTGGTCCGGCTGCGGCACTCGCCCGACTACAGCGGCGCGCTCCGCGACAGCTCGCCCGGCTCCAGTCCGTAGAGCGGCTGGTACTTGCGCCACAGGTAGTCGAGGTAGGGCTCGATGCCCATCGGCGCGCCAGTGGCCCGCTCGACCAATTCGGCGGGCGTGAACTTCGCGCCGTGCTGGTAGACGTTCTCGCGCAGCCAGCCGTGCAGCGCGCCGAACTCGCCGCGGGCCATCTCGGCCGGGATGTCGGGCCGCGCCCGCACCGCGGCGGCGTAGAACTGCGCGCTCATCAGGTTCCCCAGGGTGTAGCCCTGGAACTGCCCGCCCACCGGCCCGGCGAACCAGTGCACGTCCTGCAGCACGCCGTCGCGGTCGTCGGGCGGCGTCACGCCGAGGTCGGTCTGCATGCGCGCGCGCCAGGCCTCGGGCAGATCCCTCACCGCCAGCCGTCCCTCGAGCAGGTCGAGCTCGAAGTCGAAGCGCAGCATGACGTGCAGGTTGTAGGTGACCTCGTCGGCGTCGGTGCGGATGAGCGAGCGTGCCACCCGGTTGATGGCCCGGTGGAACGTGTCGAGCGGCACCGCCCCCAGTTGCGCGGGGAAGGCGGCCTGCAGCCGCGGGTAGAAGTGCTCCCAGAACGGGAGACTGCGGCCGACCAGGTTCTCCCACAACCGCGACTGGCTCTCGTGCACGCCGGCCGAGGCGCCCTCGGCCAGCGGCGAGCCCTCGAGGTCGCGGCGGATGCCCTGTTCGTAGAGCGCGTGCCCGCACTCGTGCAGGGTGCTGAACAGCGCGTCGGTGAGGTCGTCCTCGCGCACCCGCGTGGTGATGCGCACGTCGCCGAGCGAGAACTTCATCATGAACGGGTGGTGGGTCCTGTCCTGTCGCCCGCGCGCGAAGTCGAAGCCGTAGCGTTCGATCACCCGCTGGCCGAAGGCGAGCTGCCCGGCCTCGGGCGCGTGCTGCTTGAGGCACGCGTCGTCGGCCGGCGGACGCGCGGTGATGGCCCGCACCAGCGGCACCAGCCGCGTGCGCAGGTCCGAGAACAGGGCGCGCACGGTGGCGGCGGTCATGCCGGGGTCGGAGGCGTCAATGTGTGGATCGGCCGCGGTGGCGCAGTCGGGGAAGAAGTCGGCGTAGCGACGCGACAGCTCGACCGTGCGCTCGAGCAGCGGGCGCATGCGGAGGAAGTCGTCGGCCGGGCGGGCCGCGGTCCACGCCTGGTAGGAGAGGGCGGCGTGCTCGCTCAGCGCGGCGACGAAGTCGGAGGGCACGCGACGGGCGCGTTCGTACTCGCGGCGCACGATCCGCACCAGCGCCGCGTCGTCGTCCTCGGGCGAGCGGCCGGCGGTCTCGCGCTCCAGCGCGTCGAGCAGCCGCCCGATCTCCGGGGCGATGGACTTCTCGTGGGCCAGGCGGCCGAGGGTCGCCATCTGGCGCCCGCGGGCCTCGGCGCCGCCGGCGGGCATGTAGGTGGCCTGGTCCCAGTGCAGCACGGCGGCGGCGGCACCGAGGTCGTTGATCTCCAGCAGTCGGGCCTTCAGCTCGGCAAGAGGGGCGCTCATCGGGCGTCGGGCTCTACTTGCGGTGACCGAGGGGCATGAGCGCGAGCGTCTGCCAGCCGGGCTCCAGCGCGAACGCCACGTTCGCCCGGGGCTCGTCGTAGCCGCCGACCATGACGGTGCCGAGGCCGAGCGACGTGCCGGTGAGGTAGACGTTCTCGACCACGAATCCCGCCTCCATGCCCAGCCAGCGCACCGCGTTGGGGCCGAACTTCGCCGCCGCCAGCGCGCTGTCGCCGGCCACGCACAGCACCGCGGCCGCGGCGTTGATGCAGGGCTGGCCGGCCGCTTCCATCACCGCCGGCTTCCGATCGCCGGCGGCGAGGAGCGCGAGCGCGTGCTCCTTCGGCCGATAGACGTACAGGCCGGGCGCCAGGCCGGTGACGTTGCGGACCTCGAGCCGCACCTGGAGCGGATGCACGGCCCGCGCCGAGGGCACGGCACGGTGCCGGTCGTCCGCCCCGGTGATTCCCTGCGCGCTCCACATCAACTGCGAGACCTCGGCCAGCGTCAGCGGCGCCGGCGTGTAGTCGCGGATCGAGCGGCGCGCCTGGATGGCGTGGGCCAGCGTGAAGCGACCGGTGGTGTCGGGCTTCGGCAGGGCGACCGTCGCGGGCGGCGTGGCCGCGACGGCGACGGCAAGGGGGGCGGCGAGCAGCACGGCGGCGGTGAACCGGGACAGGGTGTTGGGCGTCATGGAGGACCTCCGAGGGGGTCAGTGGGAACGCTGGTAGGTGCCGACGAGTTCCGCCTGGGCGAGCACGTGCCCGACCATGGCCCGCTCGAGCGCGGCCGCGGTCGGCTGGTGCAGGTCGGGCAGCACGATATCGAGTGCGTAGAGTTTGTGGAAGTAACGGTGCCGGCCCGTGGGTGGGCAGGGGCCGCGCCAGCCGGCCTGCTTCCAGCCGTTGAGCCCCTCGCGCGTGCCGGCGGGCAGCGTCGGCGCGGTGACGTCCTCGGGCAGCGCGGTGGTGGCGGCGGGCAGGTCGTAGATCACCCAGTGCACCCAGGTGCCGAGCGGCGCGTCCGGGTCGTCCACGATCAGCGCCAGGCTCTTCGTGCCGGCGGGGATCCCGGACCAGGCCAGCGGCGGCGAGAGGTCCTCGCCCTGGCAGGTGTGGCGCCGCGGGATGGCGCCCCGCGCCGTGAAGGCCGACGAGGTGAGCTGGAACGACACGCGTGCCTCCTTCCCCGGCCGGACCGGGACGCGGGCGACGGGCCGCGGCGTGACGGCGACGAGCAGGATCGCGAGGGTGACGAACAGGACGGTTCTCATCGGACCTCCCCGGGCCACGCGGTCTCCCAGCGGCCGGGGATGACCCGGTCGCAGCGGGGACAGCGGCCCGCGACGATACGGTTCTCGAGCAATTCGTGCCAGGAGCGGCGCACCAGCACCGTGCCGCAACCGGGGCAGTCGGTGTGGCTGCCCGCGCCGGGCACGTTGCCCTCGTAGACGAACTGCAGGCCGGCGGCGCGCGCGATGCGCCGGGCGACGGCCAGTCGGTCGGCGCCGGTGCGCGGCAGGTCGCGCAGGTCGCAGTCGGGATGGAAGGCGGTGAAGTGCACGGGCACGTCGGGTCCCAACTCGGCGACGACCCAGTCGGCCAGGCGCTTCAGGTCGTCGTCGCCGTCGTTGAGCGTGGGGACCACCAGGTTGGTGATCTCCAGCCAGGTCGGGGTCTCCCGCGCGATGCGCCGCAGCGTCTCCAGCACCGGCGCCAGCCGCGCGCCGGTGCGGCGGCGGTAGAACTCGTCGCTCATCGCCTTGAGGTCCACGTTGGCGGCGGCCACGTGCTCGTACAGGTCGGCGAACGCCTCGGGGGTCACGTAGCCGTTGGTCACCAGCACGGTGGCGATCCCGCGCTCGCGGGCGGCCGCGGCGACGTCGCCCACGTACTCGGCCCAGATGGTGGGCTCGTTGTAGGTGAACGCGATGGCCGGGCAGCCCAGCTCGGCCGCGCGGTCCACCACCGCCGCGGGTGGCACGAACGGCTGGGTCGTGGCGGCGGGGGCGCGCGACAGCTCCCAGTTCTGGCAGAAGACGCAGCGCAGGTCGCAGCCGGTGGCGCCGAGCGAGAACACACCGCTGCCGGGCAGGAAGTGGAAGAGGGGCTTCTTCTCGATCGGGTCCACGTGCGCGGCGGCGGATCGCCCGTAGGCCAGCGCCATCAGGCGGCCGCCGTGGTTGGCGCGGATCGCGCAGAAGCCGGTCTGGCCGTCGCGCAGGCGGCAGTGCCGCGGGCAGAGGAAGCAGTGCGCGCGCCCGTCGCCGGCGCGCTCCCACCAGCGCGCCGGTTGCTCCGCGTCCGGACGGACGCCGGCTCCGGGCCCTCCGCTCATCGCCGGCAGTGTACGCCGGACGGGCCGACGACGCAGCGCCCGGCACGGGGACGTGCCGGGCGCCGGGAGAACGCGGTTCACCGCGCGGGGCTCACTGCACCTCGATCGTGACCTTCTCCATCTGCAACGGCTCCGTGGGACGCCCCTCGCGCGAGCCGGCGGCCTCGAGCTTCTGGAGCACGTCCCGGCCCTCGACCACCTCGCCGAAGATCGTGTGGTGGTTGTCGAGCCACGGGGTCTCGACGAAGGTGAGGAAGAACTGGCTGCCGTCGGTGCCGGGGCCGGCGTTGGCCATGGACAACAGGCCCGGCCGGTCGTGCTTCACCTTCGGGCTGAACTCGCCGCCGAACTTGTAGCCGGGGCCGCCGGTGCCGGTGCCGAGCGGGCAACCGCCCTGCGCCATGAAGCCGGTGATCACGCGGTGGAAGGAGATCCCGTCGTAGAAGCCCAGCTTCGACAGGTAGATGAAGTTGGTCACGTGCATGGGCGCCACGTCGGGCAGGAAGCGGATGAGCAGCGTGCCCTTGTTCGTGACCATGCGGGCCGCGTAGGTGCGCGCCGGGTCGAAGCTCGCGGCCGGCGGCTTGGGCAGGGCGGTCTTCCAGCCGGCGGCCTGCCGGTCGATCTTCGCGCTGGCGATGAAATCGTCGATCTGCTGCATGCGGGTTCTCCTCGTGATCCGGCGGCGGGGCTTCGCGGTCGCGCCGGTCCCCGGGACGTCGGAGACCGGCGCGCGACGCGGTCGGCGGGCTACTTCACCTCGATGGTGACCTTCGTCAGCTTCAGCGGCCGGGTCGGGCGGCCGCTCGGCGAGCCGGCGGCCTCCAGCTTCTGGACCACGTCCATGCCCTCGACCACCTCGCCGAAGATCGTGTGCTTGCCGTTCAGCCACGGGGTGGGGACGAAGGTGAGGAAGAACTGGCTGCCGTCGGTGCCGGGGCCGGCGTTGGCCATG
>CAYNPF010000080.1:0-9074 GCA_964398895.1 uncultured bacterium | reverse complement strand
ACGGAAGGGAGATGGTCGTCTTCGGCTTCGCCTTCCACGACGGACGCTATAACGCCATCGCGCCGAAGAAGCTCCTTCAGGCCAACGACGCCACACCCTCGGCGCCGGGCAGTCTCGAGTGGGCCTGCCACGCGACCGGGCTGCCGCGCTTCGTCGTGGACCTGCGCCGCGCCGCCGCGGACCCGGGCATGTCCGCCTGGCTCGCGGACTCACCGCCCATGCGCTCGATCGGTGCGCTGGCCGTGGAGGACGGCTTCATCCCGACCCCGGTGGCCACGCGCTACGACGCGATCATCTACTTCGATCACACCACGCCGTCGGCGCTGCTGCGGTAGGGCCGATGCCGATCGGGCCCCGGGGGAGCGCTCCGGGGCCCGCGACCGCGTCCCCTCGCGTCGCCGGTGACGGCCACGCCGCGTCGGCCCCCCGGGATCTACGGGATCAGCACTCCGAGCCGGATGCAGTGGAAGGTCCGCTCGTTGGCCCCCAGCCGCGCCGTCTCGAGGAAGCACTCCCGGCCGCCCGGCAGCGCGAACTGCACGCCGCCGCCGATCTCGGCGCCCGCCGGCAGGACGAAGTCCGAGTAGCTCGGGGCCGTGCCGTAGCCGGTGCCCACGAAACCGTAGGGCCAGGCCGGCCAGCCGGCGGGACGGTGCTGCAGCTTGACCCCGAAGAGCACGACCGTGGTGTGGTCGCTGATCCCGTCCCCGCGTGCGGCGTGGACCTCCCAGCGACCGGTGACGCGGAACCACGGGTTCGTGCCCAACTCGAGGCCGGTGCCCAGCGCCAGTGCGGGATCGCGGGAGACGTCGTCGTCCCGCACGAAGCTCGGCCCCGCCGTGGCCACGACCCGGAACCACCGCGCCGTCGGCGCGGGCGCGGCGGGTGCGGGCGCCGCCTCCGCCGGCGTCCCGCCCGCCAGCGCGGTCGCGAGTAGCAGCGCGCCGATCACGGCAGCGCGATCCCGAGGCGCAGCGGCACGGTCATCTCGGGCCCGTTCGGGTACCACAGCGCCCGACCCTCGACGGTCAGGTCGGGCGCGTGCGGGATCTCCCAGGTGGCGCCCACGCCGAAGCCGAGGAGCTGCACGCCGGCGTCCGACTCGCCCCACGGGATCGGCTGCGCCGGCGCCGGCCAGGCCACCGTCACCCGCCGACCGGTGCGCCGCGCCATCCCCCAGTAGACGGCGGCGTGGCCCCGCACGGCCCCGCGGTCCTGGTGCACGCGCAGGCCCAGCGCCAGCGACGCGAACTCGGCGTCGGTGCCGTGCAACTCCGCGATCCCCGGCCAGACGAGCCGGAAGCCGTCGCCGCTCAGCGGGAAGCGGTCCCGCTCCGCCCGCAGCAGCACGTCCACCGTGGGCGTCAGCGCGCAGCTCACGTGCGCGCCGAGGCCGCGGCCGTCCCGCCAGCCGGCGCCGAAGTCGAACGGCTCCATCGGCAGCGCGACCCCGTACTCGATGCCGGCGCCCAGGCGCGGGTACGCGACGTCGCGCACCCATGCCGCCACACCGCCCCGCGCCGTGACCGCCGTGGTCGCGAGCAGCAGCACGACGATGACCGCGCGCATGGGCCCGAATCGCGCGCCGCTACGCGTGCGCCGCCAGCTCCTCCGGCGTCCGCTCGCGCATGCTCAGCGCGCCGGTGAAGCAGTTCTGCACGCAGAGGCTGCAGCCCACGCACCTGGTGGCGTCGAAGCGCGGCTTCCGCTCACCATCCAGACTCACCGCCAGGTAGCCGCAGCGCGTGCAGTTGCCGCAGGAGACGCACAGCTCCGGCCGCACGGTCGGGATGCGCTTGGTCGCCGACAGCGCCATGAAGTCGGTGACCGGATCGGGCAGCGCGCGCCCGATCAGCTCGTCCACCGAGCGCAGGCCGCGTGCCTGCAGCAGGTGCGAGAGGCCCGCGTGCAGCTCGCCGACGATGCCGACGCCGTACTTCATCGCCACCGTGCAGAACTGCACGCTGCGCGCCCCCAGCGCCAGGAAGTTCGCGGCCGCGCGGTAGTCCATCGGCCCGCCGTTGCCCGAGACCGTCACGCCGAGATGGCCGACCGAGGCCAGCGTCAGGTTCGAGATCGGCGCCACGCCGGCGCCGCTCATGCCGACCACGATGCCCTCGTCCCAGGCCGCCTTGCGCCCGGGGCGGAAGAACAGGCTCGGGAACGAGTTCGCGAGCGTCACGCCGGCCTTCTTGCCCGGGTACTTTGCGAGCACCTCGCGCGCGGCCCGCACGATCACCTCGATCGAGGTCACCGCGCCGGTGAGCTTGAACAGCTTGGGCACGTCGGGGTCGCTGGTCTGCATCACCCAGTCCACGACCTTCGCCGTCAGGTTCGCCGACTGCGAGACGATCGCGCCCTCGGTGCCGTCGCCGCCCTGCGGGCAGGAGAGGCTGAACTCCACCACCATCGCCCCGGCCTGCTCGAGCTTGCGGCTGTTCGCCTGCCAGACGCGGCAGTCGGCCGCGTCGTCGCCGGTCACCGGCCCGCCGGTCGAGGCGCCGATCAGGCGGTCCGGATACTCCCGCACCAGCCGCGCCAGCTCGCCCACCACGCGCTCGAGCGGGTGGTCGGAGACGTTGTCGGCGTTGCCGTAGGTGAGCGGATCGAAGACGTGCATGTAGTCGGCGGGGATGTGGATGGGCAACCCGTCGAAGGCCGTCTTCATGATGCCGCCGGCCCAGCCGGCGTCGAGCGCCTTCTTCATCTCGTCGTAGCCGTCGGTGGGCGGCGCGGCCGAGAGCAGGAACGGCGAGGGGATGCGGCGCCCGAAGAAGTCCACCGCGAGCGGGACCGGCACGTCGGCGTAGCCGGCGATGCGGTACCGGCTCTTGCGCGGGCGCTCGGGCTTCGGCTCGGGCTGCCGGCGCACCCAGGCGTCGAGGGCCAGCGCCGCGTTCTTGCCCGCCGCCGCGGCCTCGACCACGGTCGAGGGTCCGTGCGCCGCGTCGCCGGCGGCGAACAGGCCGGGCCGGCCGTCCAGCTTCAGCCCGGGCCGGTTGCCGATGGCGACGATCACCTGCGCGATGCCGGGCAGCGTCTGCGCCGTGCCCGCCACCGGCGCCATCTTCGCCGGGTGGAACTTCTCCCCCGCTGCCAGCGCCACGCGCTCCAGCTTCAGCCCGCTCACGCGACCGCCCTCGGCAAGGATGCCGACCACGCGGGTGCGGCCGACCAGGTTCACGGGATGCTCGACCAGACCGGCGCGCTCCTTGGGCGTCAGCGGCAGCTCGGCCCACTGCTCGAGCGTGATCATCTCCACGCCGGCCGCGCCCTGCGCGAGCGCGGTGAGGGCGCAGTCGCACGCGATGGCCCCGCCGCCGATCACGGCGACGCGCCCCTTCGTCGCGTGGCGCTGCGGGTCGGCGAGGTAGGTGTTGCCGGGAATGGCGAGGTCCTCGTTCTCGAGGCCCAGCCGGATCGGCTCGTGCAGGCCGCCCGCCACCACCACGCCGGCGTGGCCCTGCGCCAACAGCGCGGCCGGATCGTCCACGGCGCGCCCCGGGTGCAGGTGGATGCGCGGGTGCTTCGTCAACCACTCGATGTCCGTGTCGAGCACCTTCGCGTCCATGCGCTCGTCGGGGATCAGGCGCACGGCGCCGCCGGCGCGCGCGTTGCGATCCAGCACGTCCACCTCGTAGCCGAGCTGCGCCAGCGTCAGCGCGGCAGCCAGGCCGGCGGCCCCGGCGCCGACCACGGCGGCCTTCTTCCCGTTCGCCGGCGCGACCTCGATCGCCGGCATGACCCCCAGCGCCTTCGCCCGGGCCACGATCGCCGCCTGCGCGTAAGGGATCTCGATCGCGCGGTCGAAGAGCTGGCGCGAACAGGCCACCTGGCAGTGGTGATCGGGACAGACGGCTCCGCACACGCCGCCCAGCGGGTTCTTCATCATGATCAGGGCGGCGGCGCGCCCGAGGTCGGCCGGCGTGCCGCCCGCGGCGGCCATGAGGAAGTCGGCGGGCGAGCAATCGGCCGGGCAGGCCTCGGTGCAGGGCTTGGTCTCGCAGTAGACGCAGCGGGCGATCTCCGCGCCCAGTTGGGCGTCGGTCAGGAACAGGTCGGAGTGCTTCACGACGGGATCTCCCTCTTTGGAGTCGGCCGGTGGGTGCGACAGGGGGCAGAGTCTAAGCGATGCGGCCCCGGGCGGCGAGCCCGCCGGGGCCCCGAGCGGGCCCGACCGGCGTCCTTTCGCTCCGCTCCGCCCTGTGGCAAGCTGCCCGAAATCCCCGCCGGACCCGAGCCGGCGGACCGTCGAGCCGATCCACGCCGCGACACCGGTCGCCGCCGCGGTGCGCACGGGATACCAGGGAGGAGCGGACATGGCCACCCCCAGCCGGACCATCCCGGGCTTCGTCAACGCCCACACCCACATCTACAGCGCGCTGGCCCCCTACGGGATGCCGCCGCCCGCCGTGCCACCCGAGAACTTCGTGCAGATCCTCGAGCGGGTCTGGTGGCGGCTCGACCGCGCCCTCGACGAGCGCTCGCTGCGCGCCTCGGCGCGGCTCTACGCCGCCGAGTCGCTGCTCTACGGCACGACCTCGCTGGTGGACCACCAGGAGTCGCCCACGTTCATCGAGGGCTCGCTCGACGTGCTCGCCGACGCCTGCCAGGAGATGGGCATCCGCGCCGTGCTCTGCTACGGCGCCACCGACCGCAACGGCGGTCGCGAGGAGGGCCGGCGCGGTCTGGCCGAGTGCCGCCGCTTCCTGCGCGCCAACCGCCGCCCGCTGGTGCGCGGGGCCGTCGGCCTGCACGCCTCCTTCACCTGCTCCGACGAGACGCTGCGCGAGTCCGGTGAGCTGGCCCGCGAGCTGGGCGCGGTGATGCACGTGCACATGGCCGAGGACCGCGCCGACGTCGAGGACGCGCGCCGGCGCGGCTACGAGGGACCGCTCGAGCGGTTGCTGGCCACCGAGGCGCTGCCCAACGGCTCGATCATGGCGCACGGCGTGCACTTGAATCCCTCACAGGTGCGCACCGCCGAGGCGCAGGGCCTGTGGCTGGTGCAGAACCCGCGCTCGAACGAGGGCAACCGCGTCGGCTACGCCTCCTCGCTGTGGGCGAGCGCGCGCGTCGCCCTCGGCACCGACGGCTGGGAGGCCGACATGCCGAAGGAGGCCGCGGCGCTGACGCGGCTGAGCGCGGGCGGCATCCCCGAGGAGGTGCAGGCGGCGGCGCGCCGGCCGGAGAACGGTCGCGCGCTGGTGGCCGAGCGCTTCGCCGACGCCCCGGCCGGCACGGGTCCCGAGTCCGACGTGGTGGTGCTGGGCGAGGCCGGCACGGTCGAGCGCGTGGTGGTGGCCGGGCAGGTGGTGGTGGAGGCCGGCAAGCTGGTCCACGCCGACATCGAGGAGCTGCGCGCGAAGGCGCGCGAGGAGGCGCC
Source organism: uncultured bacterium (assembly GCA_964398895.1). Lineage (GTDB taxonomy): Bacteria > Eisenbacteria > RBG-16-71-46 > RBG-16-71-46 > RBG-16-71-46 > JANXPZ01. The sequence continues at coordinate 3,688 of CAYNPF010000080.1, read as the reverse complement.
GCGTCTCTGGCAGCGCATGGCGGCGCTGTAGCCGGGACGATTCACGCGCCGGCCGGCGCCGGCGGAAACGAGCGAGCCTCCGGGCCTTCGTCCGGAGGCTCGCGGCGTCCCGGGGCGACTCAGCGCATCAGCACGATGCGCGAGGTGCGGGACTCCCCCGCCCGCCGCAGCCGGGCGTAGTAGACGCCCGGCCGCCACGCGGCGGACTCCGGCAGGCGGAGCGAGTGGATGCCGGGACCGAGGCCGCCGACCTCGCGCACCAGGCAGCGGCGCCCGTGGATGTCGAAGACCTCCAACTCGGCCGGTCCGCCCGCCGGCAGGCTGAGCGTCACCTGCACGATCCCGACCGCCGGCTGCGGCCGGGCACCGAGCAGCGCGAGCTGCAGCGAGGCGGCGTCGGGCACGAAGGCCTCGTCCGAGTGCCAGGGGCCGGCGTCGGCCGCGACGCTCACGCGGTAGCGGTAGTCGTGGCCCGCGGCGACGTCGTGGTCGGTGAAGCTGGCCAGGCCATCGGTGTCGAAGACGAGCGGCCCCGCCTCGGTCCAGTCGGTGGACTCCTCCCGTCGCTCCAGCACCGCGTCACGGCCGTAGGCCGCGACCGAGCGACAGCGCAACTCGACCGCGCCGGCCGTACGCGCGCTGGTCACCCACGACAGCGAGAGCGGTCCCACCGCCAGCGCCCAGGCTTGGACATCGCTCGTCCCCGGAGGCGCGGCGAACAGCGCGAGGAGTTGGTCCTCGACCGGGTCGTAGGCGATGGCCGAGGTCACCAGCGGACGCGTGCCCGCCAGATCGAGCTTCGTCCACGGACCGGTGTCGTCCACCCGGCGGGTCCAGATCGTGGAGTCGCTGGCGATGTAGAGGCGGTTGCTCTTCGGATCGAACGCCGAGACCGCGCGCGGCGGCGCCAGAGGGATCTCGCCGCTCGTGGAGCTCCGCAGCGTCCAGACCAGCGTGGAGTCCAGCGGCGTCGTCCACACGGCGGGACCGTAGTAGTGCCGAGTGCGACCGATGTCCGATACGCTGTAGCCCCCCAGGATCACCAGGCGGTCGTTCAGGGCGTCGTAGTAGGCCGCGTGACTGCCGGAGTCCTGCACGAGATCGCCGAGCTTGCTCCAGGTCGGCTCGCCGTCCAAGGAGAGCGCCCAGACTCCGTACAACGTGTAGCCGGCACCGTGGGGATAGGGCATCCACCCGCCGCTCACGATCAGGCGATGGCGGCGCGTGTCGAGCGCCACGCCGGCGCCCATGCCCAGCTCCCAGTAGGTCGCGGGATCGTACGCTCCGAGCAGCGTCCAGTCCCCGGGCCGTTCGCCGGGCGACGACCAGACCCCTCGGCCGTCGCACATCAGGTGTCGATCACCGAGTGAATCGTAGGCTGCCGACGGCCACATCCTGATGTCAATCTGCGTGGTCCAGTAACCCGGCACCACGGGTGTACTCACCGGTCGCCAGTGGCTGATCCCGCGAAGATCGAAGGTCCACATGGCCGAGTCTACGGAGGCGCGGCTGCCCCCCATGACCAGGACACGGTCCCGCCGCGTGTCGTGCAGGACCGCATTCCCGGCCCGCAACCCGGGACTGACCAGGGGATCGGGCGGATCCAGCGCCTCCCAACGCACTGGATCCGCGAGCGACAGCGCCGAGGTCCGCGCGTAGCCGCCACCCCCGCAGGCCAGGAATCGGTCCCCGATGGGATCGTAGGCGTCCACGGGATACGAGCGCCCCCGCAGCGTGTCCTCGGTCACGATCTGCGTCCAGGTCGGAGTGTCGTCCAGCGTGAGCGCCCATAGCTCGTCGGGCTCGATGCCGCTCTGTGCGTTGATGCCGCCGTGGACCAGCATCCGCCGACGCAGGGGATCGTAGACCGTGCCGAAGGCCGATCGCGCCCCGGGCGGCGTGCCCGCGGGCAGGATCTCCGACCATGCGCAACTGTCGCCCAGGCTCAGCGCCCAGACGTCGTTCAGGAAGTGCCGGGTGCTGTCCTCGTAGTGGCCGCCGAAGACGATCATCCGCTGGCGCTCGGGATCGTAGAGAGCGCCGTGGCCCTCGCGTCCAGGGGGTGTCGCACCCGACAGGGTTGGCTGCCACCACTGGCCGGTCGAGAGCGAGAGCATCCAGGTTTCGGAGGTATAGCGCAGCGGCGGCGCGAGGCCGTCGCCACCGAACATCACCACGCGGTCATACACTGGGTCGTAGATCGCCGACTGCCCGCAGCGCCCCCGGGGATCGCCGGTCGTCTCGAGCTTCTCCCACGTCGGCACCCCCGACAGGTTCAGCGCCCAGACATCCACGGGCGTCCAAACGTAGCTCCCGATCACCAGCAGCCGATCCCGCAGGGGATCGTAGACGACGCTGGCCAGGTAGCGCTGGGGTGGGATGGTGTCCCCCTCCGCCGCGAGCGTGGACCAGTGCGGGTCGGGCGAGGGCTCGAAGGTGTGCACGATGATCGGCGCCGTCGAGGTCTCCGTGTCCACGACCAGCACGCGACCGCGAAGGGGATCGTACACCCCCATCGGTATCGCAAGCGTCGGCGGGAAGGGCGCGGTGCTGGAGACCAGCCGCCAGGTCCTGGTATCGGCGGCCCGCGCCGGGCGGGCGAGGAACGGGCAGGCAGCAACGGCGGCGACGAGGCACAGCCAGGGCAGGATGCGATTCACGAGGGGCCTCCTGGGTCCATATTTCGGACCAAGTGCACGCCCCGGACTGTCTCTATACCACCAGGAGGGCGTCCAGCCAGCCGAGCAGGTCGCGCAGTGGTTGCGCGCGGTCGGTGTCGTTGAACAGCTCGTGGTAGGCGCCGGCGTAGGTGAGCAGCCGCACCACACCGTGCGGCGCGGCGACGTTGAACTCGAGCGCGCCCTTGGGGTCCACGACCCGGTCGGCCATGCCCTGCAGCAGCAGCGCCGGCACCTGCAGCCGCCGGGCCTCGCGCAGCACGCGCTGCCGGGCCTCGTTGAAGGAGAAGTAGAGCCGCGGGCTGATGCGGTCGTGCACCAGCGGGTCCCGCTTGCGCAGCGCCAGCACCTCGGCGTCGCGCGACATGCCGGATTCGTCGAGGCCGTGGTGGAAGCCGACGGCCGGCGCGGTCGCGGCCGCGGCGCGGCTGAGCGCCAGCTTCCACCACGGCGGCATGACGGAGCGCAGGCCGGGCGAGGCGGCGACGACGCCGACCAGCGCGCGGGGATGCGCCAGCGCGAAGTCGAGCGCCAGCACGCCGCCGAGGCTGTGTCCGAGCAGGACGATCGGCAGTTCCATGGGCTGCCCCGGCATGCCGCGCGGCACCGTGAGCATGGCGGGAACGACCTGGTCGCGCAGCCGCTCCCACGACGGCACGTCGCCGCGTGGCCCGGGCGCCTCGCCGTGGCCGGGCAGGTCCAGCGCCACCACGCTGCAGCGCGCCTGCACCAGGTCGGCGGCCAGCGCGGCGTAGCGACCGCTGTGCTCGCCCAAGCCGTGGACGACGGCCACCAGCGCGCGCGGACGATCGGCGCACCAGACCCGGCCGGGCAGCCGGTGCCCGTGATCGAGCCGCACCTCGACGGCGGTGGCGGGAATGGCGCCGGCGCCGGGGTTCACGGGCGCGACGCGCGCAGCAACGGAGTCGGGGGCCGGAGGATCATGTGCGCGCATCCTAGCCCCATCCCTGCCGACCCGCCAGCTTTGCATCGCGCGACGCGCGGGGTAG
>CAYNPF010000079.1:0-9098 GCA_964398895.1 uncultured bacterium | reverse complement strand
GCGATGAATCGTATCCCCGTATTGGCCCGGCCGGCGCTCGCGCTCGTCGTGGCCATGGCCGCCCTCGCCGTCGGGGCCGGCCCCGCCGGCACCCAGCCCGCATCCTGCCCGCCGCAGGAGCGCGCCGACCGCTTCCTCGAGGTCGTCAACTCCGGCTACCAGGGCATCGTCACGGTCGAGCAGAACGCGCTGTGGGACGCCGCCGTGGACGTGACGCCGGCGCACGACGCCGCCGCCGACGCCGCGAGCAAGGCGCGCGCCGCCTTCACCGGCAGTCCGGCCCTCATCCGCGAGGCCCGGGAACTGCTCGAGCACCGCGCCGAGCTGACCCCGCTCACCGTGCGCCAGCTCGAGCGCGTGCTGCTCAACGCCGCCGAGGGGCCGATGACCGCGCCGGAGCTGGTGCGGGAGCGGATCGAGGCCGAGACCCGCCAGGTCTCGACCATGAACGGCTTCACCTTCATGCTCGACGGGAAGCCGATCACGCCGAACCAGATGGACAACCAGCTCGACGAGCTGACCGATCTGAACGCGCGCCGCGCGGTGTGGGAGGCTTCGAAGCAGTCGGGGCCGGCGCTGCGGCCGGGGCTCGAGCGGCTGCAGGGTCTGCGCGACCGCGTCGCCGCCGAGCTGGGCTACCCCGACTACTTCGCCCTCCAGGTGGCCCGGCACGACATGACCACCGACGAGATGGTCCGCATGAACGAGGACTTCCTGGGGGTGCTGAAGCCGCTCTACCTGCAGCTCCACACCTGGGTGAAGTACGAGCTGGCCAAGAAGTACGGGCAGCCGGTGCCGAAGCGCATCCCGGCCCACTGGCTGACCAACCGCTGGTCGCAGGAGTGGAACGGCATGGTCGCCTCGGCCAGCCTCGATTCCGCCTTCGGCCGGCACGACGCCGAGTGGGTCGTGCGCACGGCGGAGGCCTTCTGGGAGGGGGTCGGCCTGGATCCGCTCCCCGCCTCGTTCTGGGAGAAGTCGGACCTCTACCCGGTGCCGCCGGGGGATCCGCGCAAGAAGAACTCCCACGCCTACAGCTGGCACATGGACCTCGACCACGACATCCGCTCGCTGATGAGCGTCGAGCCCAACGAGAGCTGGTTCGGCACCGCCCACCACGAGACCGGCCACGGCCACTACAGCCTGTGCACGGTGCGGCCCGAGGTGCCCATGCTGCTGCGCAACGGCGCCAGCCCCTCGTTCGACGAGGGCATCGCCACGCTGGGCGAGATGGCCGCCCAGCAGCCGGGCTACCTGGAGTCGCTCGGGCTGCTGCCGAAGGGGCGACACCAGGACGAGATCACGCCGCTGCTGCGCCTGGCGCTGGCCGACATCCCGTTCATGTTCTGGGCCTCCGGGGTGATGACGCACTGGGAGGCCGACCTCTACGCCCACGGCATGCCGCCGACGGAGTGGAACGCGCGCTGGTGGCGGTACGTGGAGGACTACCAGGGCGTCGAGCCGCCGGCCCCGCGGGGCGAGGAGTACTGCGACGCGGCGACCAAGACGCACATCAACGACTTCCCGGCCTACTACTACTCGTACGCCGTGGCCAAGGTGATCACCTACCAGCTCAACGACTACATCGCCCGCCGGCTGCTCGCGTCCGACCCGCACCACTGCACCTACGCCGGGCACCGCGAGGTCGGCGACTTCCTGGCCGGCATGATGCGCAAGGGGGCGACCGAGGACTGGCGCGGCGTCCTGCGCGACGCCACCGGCGAGGAGCTCTCGACCCGGGCGATGGTGGAGTACTACGCGCCCCTGATGAAGTGGCTGCAGAAGCAGAACCGCGGCCGCCGGATCGGCTGGGACTGAGCGCGGAGCCCGCGCCGCAAGCGACAGGCCCCCGGGGTGACCCGGGGGCCTGCGCGTTGCGCGGTCGGTGGCGCGGTCAGCGCACGAAGACCACGCGGCGGGACTGCGCCACGCCGCCGACTGTCAGACGGCTGAAGTAGACGCCGGCCCGCAGCGGCCGTCCGTCGTCATTCGCGCCGTCCCATACCGTGACGTGCTCGCCGGCGGGCAGCGACTGGTGCACGAGCTGGCGCACGCGGCGGCCGGTCACGTCGTAGACCGCCAGGTCGGCCGCCCCGGCCGACGGCAGCACGAAGTGGATCGAGGTCGAGTGGGTGAAGGGGTTGGGCCGGTTCGCCAGCAGCGCGGCGTACGACTCCGGGCCGCCCTCCGGCACGCCCGTGGTGTGCGGCAGCCAGCCGATGTCCTCGAAGGCGTAGCGGGTGAGGTCCACGCTCGACGTGAGGTCGGCGTTGATCGCCGGCTCCATCAGCAGGTTGGGCGTGCAACTGACGTCGAAGTGCGAGACCGACGAGCCCGACTGGAAGGGGTTGGGCGTGTAGACCATCACCCGGCCCGCCGCGTCCGCCCCGGCGTATTGCGTGGTGTCCACCATGAACGTGACGTTGAGCCCGTTGGCGATCTGCGCCTTGAGGAGCGTCCCGTCGGCCTGCGTCACGCGCACCGTGGGGATGGTGATCGTGGCGTCGGTGCCGCTCATCCCGGCCGGGGGCGCGCCGGCGGCGTTGTCGGCCACGATCACGGCGATGGCGCCGGCGTCCTGGCAGATCTTCGTCTTGACCGCGAACGCGCAGGTGCCGCGGTCCACGATGGCGACCTTGCCGGCCATCGCCGCGGCGTTGGTCAGCGCGGTGCAGGCGTCGGTGGTGGTGCCCGAACCGTCCAGGGCCAGCACGACGTCGCCGGTGACCCCGGCCGCGGTGAGGGCGGGGCCGAAGGTGGCGAGACCGACGTCGTAGTCGCCGGCGATGGACGACGGAGCGTTGACCCGCAGCAGGGCGCGGCCGCGGTTCAGGGTGTGCGGGGCCATGAACTTCACCGCCGCGCCGTCCCAGAGGAGCTTGTAGGGGACGATCGCCGAGGCCGCCCGCTGGGCATTGCTCTCCTCGTTCCAGTGCAGTCCGGTGGTCTGATCGTAGAGGTAGCGGCAGAAGACGTCCGGGTAGCTGTTGTACAGGGCGCCGGTCGTGCCGCTGGCGTAGGTGGCGAAGCCGAGACCGTGCCCCATCTCGTGCAGCAGCACGGCCAGCAGGTCAATCTGGCTTGCGCTCTCGGCGTGATCGAAGCCGTAGTACCAGGTGTAACCGTCCATGCAGCCGGTGGCGCCGAGGCTCACGTTGAACCGGGCGGTCATGTCCGAACTGGAGGCGTCGAGGTCGGTGCCCGCGAGCTTGTTGGCGAGCGACTGCGGGTACCAGGTCGCCGCGTAGGGGGCGCCGGCGAAATCGCGGTGGACGGTGGTCGTCCCCGCGCTGCCCAGCACGGCGCTGGTCGAGGTGCAGGAGAGCGCGTCGAAGTAGGAGTTGACCAGGATGGTCACGTTGCTGGGCAGGATGGCCCCCCAGGTGGCCGCGGCCTGCTGGAAGACCTGCAGGCGCTGCGCGCCGACGGTGGTGCCGGTGTTGCCGCCGACCGGCGTGGCCGCCGTGGCGTCGTTGAAGCCCTCGCCGGCACCGTCGAGGTTGACGATGGTGATGGTCGCGGCGCGGGCGCTCGCGGCCAGGCCGAGGCAGGCGAGCAGCGGCAGCAGGCGGACGATGCGGAGCAGTTGGCGGGCCATGGCTAGCGGTCCTCCAGCACGGGCGCGGGCAGGGCGAGCGCCCGCCACAACGCCAGCGGGTCGTCCACGCAGTCCATCCGGAATCCACCGTCAGGGCCGAGTCGCACCACCGAGAACGTCTGGAAGCGTCCCTGCAGGTCGGACATCCACGAGCCGTCCGGCAGTTGGACCTGCGTGAGGCCCTCGGCGGTGCGCAGCAGACCGGTGCGCTCGACGGCGGTCAGCTCGCGCATCTGCTCGGGGCTGGGCAGGCCGAGCCGGCCGGTCTCGGGATCCACCGCGATGACCGCTCCGGCCCCCGCGGGTGCCGGAGCCGGCAGGACCGCGGCCGTGCCCGGCGGTTGCGGCCGGTGCTTCGCGCTCTTCGCCCGGGCCGACGCGGCGGCTGGCAGCGCCAGGGCGGCGACGACGAGGACGGTGACGAGGCGGACGAGGTGCGGAGACGGGTGAGGCCGGCTCATGGGGCTTCCTTTCTGGTGATCGTGCGGCCGATGTCGGGCGGGGCCCGCGCGGGCCCCCGGTTCACCATCCCATTATCGGCCCGCGAGTTCGCCTTCTCCAGCCCGTCGCCGGATGGGAGGCCGGCGCGCGGAACGGTCGGGGCTCGGCGGCGATGCCGCGGGTGCGCGTGCGCGCCGGCCGGCGGCGGGCCGCTGCCGCGCCGGGGCGGTTCGCCGGCGCGTTCGTCGCCCGCTTCGCTCGTGCGCCGGCGCGGACGGGGCTAAGATGCCGCGTCCGTTCGTCGCGTCGTCCCACCGGGAGGTACCCATGCGTCGCACGCGTCTCCTCGTCTTCTTCCTGCTGGCGCTGTCGCTGGCCGCGCCCGCGGCCCTGGCCGCCGGAGCGACCCATCCCTTCTCCGTCCACGACATGCTGGCGATGGACCGCGTCTCCTCGCCGCAGCTCTCGCCCGACGGGGCGCGGGTGGCCTTCCTCGTGGCCCACACCGATCTCGAGCACAACTGCCGGCACCGCGACCTCTGGCTGGTGGGCAGCGACGGCGCGGGGCTGCGCCGCCTGACCGCCGCCGACGCCGAGGACGCCGATCCGCGCTGGTCGGCCGACGGGCGCTGGGTCTACTTCCTCTCCGCCCGCTCCGGCTCCGCGCAGGTGTGGCGCATCGCCGCGGACGGCGGCGAGGCCGAGCCGGTCACCCGCCTGCCGCTCGACGTGGACGCCTTCACCCTGATGCCGGGCGGCGAGCGCATCCTGGCGGCGGTGCAGGTCTTCCCCGGCAAGAGCCTCGCCGAGACGCGGGCACTCCTCGAGCAGCGGGCGGCGACTGCGAAGTCGGGCCCGAGCGGGCGGATCTACGACCACCTGTTCATCCGGCACTGGGACGAGTGGTGCGACGGGCGCCGCGAGCACCTCGTGGTCGTCCCGGCAGCGGGGGGCGAGCCGGTGGACCTGATGCGGGACATGGACGCCGACTGCCCCGACCGGCCGTTCGGTGACATGGGCGAGGTCACGATCAGCCCCGACGGAGGCACCGTGGTCTTCTCGGCGCGCGACGTCGGCCGGTCCGAGGCGTGGTCCACCAACTTCGACCTCTTCGCCGTGCCGACGGACGGTTCGCAGGCGCCGCGGCGGCTCACCGCCGCGAACCCGGCGTGGGACTCGCAGCCGACCTTCTCGCCCGACGGGCGCACGCTGGCCTACCTGGCCATGAGCATCCCCGGCTTCGAGGCCGACCGCTACCGCATCGTGCTGCAGCCGTGGCCCGAGGGTTCCAGGCGCGTGCTGAGCGAGGCCTGGGACCGTTCGCCCTCGACGATCGACTGGTCGGCCGACGGTCGCACCCTCTACGCCGTCGCCGACAACGTCGGCCAGACCTCGCTGTTCGCGGTGGACGCGGCCAGCGGGCGGGTCCGCACCGTGGTGGATCAGGGCACGGTGAAGTCGGTGTCGGTGGGCGAGCGGATGCTGGTGATCGCCCACGAGAACCTCACCTCGCCGACCGAGCTCTACGCGGTGCGTCCCGAGGGCGGCCAGCCGACCGCCCTGACCCATGTCAACGCCGAGCAGGTGGCGGCGGTGCGCATGGGCGAGCCCGAGCAGTTCAGCTTCGCCGGGGCCGGCGGCGATCGCGTCTACGCCTACGTGGTCAAGCCGGTGGACTTCGATCCGGCGAAGAAGTACCCGGTGGCCTTCCTCATCCACGGCGGGCCGCAGGGCAGCTTCGGCAACGACTTCCACTATCGCTGGAACCCGCAGGCCTACGCCGGCGCCGGCTACGCCACGCTGGCGGTGGACTTCCACGGCTCGCTCGGCTACGGCTTCGCCTTCCAGCACGCCATCCGCGACGACTGGGGCGGCAAGCCGCTCGATGACCTGAAGAAGGGGCTGGCCGCCGCGCTGGCGCGCTACCCGTGGATGGACGGCACGCGGGTGGCGGCGCTGGGCGCCTCCTACGGCGCCTACATGACCAACTGGATCGCCGGCAACTGGCCCGACCGCTTCCGCTGTCTGGTCACGCACGACGGCAACCTGGACGAGCGGGCCGCCTACTTCGACACCGAGGAGCTGTGGTTCCCCGAGTACGAGCATGCCGGCACGCCGTGGTCGAACCCGCGCGGCTACACCCGGCAGAACCCGGTGGACTTCGTGAAGAACTGGAAGACCCCGACGCTGGTGGTCCACGGCGGGCGCGACTACCGCATCCCCGACGTGAACGGCATCAGCACGTTCACGGTGCTGCAGCGCAAGGGCATCCCCAGCAAGTTCCTGTACTTCCCGGACGAGAACCACTGGGTGCTGAAGCCGCGCAACAGCCTGTTGTGGCACGAGACGGTGATCGGCTGGCTGGACCAGTGGATGAAGTGACGCGCCGGCCCCGCTGACGAGAAGGCCCGCGGAGTCCGCCTCCGCGGGCCTTCGTCCTCCCGGTTGCCCGGGGCTACTTGGTCATGATCACCAGGTGGCGGACCTTGCGGAACTCGCGGGGGTCGAGGATGTGCAGGTCCATGTGCCCGCCCTCGAGCTTCAGCTCGTAGCTCGACACCGGCTGGCCGGTGAGCACCTGGATCTTGGCCGCCGTCGTCGGCACCACCGTCTCGCGGTCGGTGTCGAGCGCGCGGAACCGGCTCTCGTCGTAGCTGCCGGTGACGGCCAGCGTCTTGCCGACGCCGAGCACGCCGCCCTTGGAGGTGATGATCCCGGCCTTGACCAGCTCGCTCTTCGAGCCGACCACGTAGTAGACGGTGGCCAGCTCGCTGCGGCGCTCCTCGAGGGACTGGTCGCGGGCGCGGATGGTCTCCTGGTTCTCCTGCACCTGGGTCTGCAGACCGCTCACCGTGGTCTTCAGCGAATCCACCTGGCCGGCGAGCTGGGCGATGTAGGTCTCCTTCTGCATCGCCTGTTCCTTGAGGTCGCTGATCATGCGCTCCAGGCTCGCCACCTGCAGGCCGCTCTTCTTCAGGCCGACCTCGAGGCGGTGGATGCGGTCCTTGTTCCGCTGCAGGCTGGCGTTCAGCAGGGCGATCCGTTCGAGGGCGTCGCGCCGCATCGCCTCGGTCACCTTGAGCTCGGACTGCGCCCCGGCCGCCAGCATCCGCACCGTGGAATCCCCGGGGGCGATGGCGTTCAGGCTGTCCTGGATCTCGGTGATGGCGTTGAACGCCTCGGCGTAGCCGGCGCGCGAGGTCTCCTCGGCGGTCTTCATGTTGGCGAAGTCCGCCGACTTGCGCTGATAGCCGACGAACAGGGCGACCGCGAGGCCGATCAGCACCACGACGGCAGCGATGAGGGCGTAGAGGACGGGTTTGCGCATGGTCTCCTTCTTTCTCCTGGTCCGGTCAGGATCGCCGTGGGACGGGCCCGGGGCGCCTGGACACCGGGGCGGACCGGACGGAAGGGAGAGTAGTCACGCGGCCGGTCGGAGGCAACCGCGCTCCGGGCCGCCAGGGATGGCCCCGGGCGCGGTCAGTAGACGGATTCGATCGTGCCGGCCGGCAGCCATCCGCCGCCGCCGCCGGGCAGTTGCACGAGCCGATACTCCCCGCGACTCTCGCGCACCAGGACCTCGGTCCCATCGTGCACCAGCAGGATCTGCCGGGCTCCCGGCTCGGGTCCGGCCAGCACGTCCACCTCGCGGGCCACGACCACGCCCGGGTGGGCGTCCTGCTCGCCGGCCCAGACGCGCTGGGTGACGAGGCCGAACAACGAGACCACCGCCAGCGCGACGGCGGCGGCGAGCAGCACGGGCCAGCGGCGCACGATCCACAGCGCCAGCGCGATCGCCGCCAGCAGGAAGGCGACCGCCGCGAGCAAGGTGGCCTCGCGCGCCGAGAGCAGGTGGAGGGTGTCGTCGAGGAGCTGGGCCAGCGGCTCCGGCGCGGTCAGCAGCTTGTCGGCGCGGTAGCTGCGGGCGAAGGCGAGGTTGGCGCGGACGTCACCGTCGCGCGGCGCCAGGTAGCGGGCCCGGCGGTACTGCACGATGGCCTGGCCGACGCGGCCGGCCTTGAACAGCGCGTTGCCGAGGTTGTAGCAGGCCGCGGCGCTGGGACCGGCGGCCTGCGCCCGCTGGTAGGCGGCGGCCGCGCCGGCGTAGTCCTGGCGCGCGTAGAGACGGTTGCCCTGGTTGTAGGCGCCCGCGGGGGCCAGGGCGACGACGGCGGTGAGGATCAGTTGGGGCAGCATGGCGTGTGCGGGTGGCTCCGGTCTAGACGCGGCCCAGCGCGTTGCGGGCCTTCTCGAACAGCTCGCGCGGGTCGCGCACGGTCATCAGGCCGGGCGAGAAGCGCGCGAAGTCGCACTGTGTCAGCACCTCCATCACGGCCGCCGCCGCCTCGGGGGCGACCTGCCGCTGCTCCAACTCGGCGCGCAACTGGTCCCGCGTCATGGCCTGCGGGTCGAGGTTGTGGCGATCGCCGACGTAGCCCATCACCGCCTGGGCCAGCGCGGCGTGGAAGCCCTTCTCGTCCCGCCGCTTCAACAGCGTCTCGGCCTGCCGCAGCCGCGCCCGCACCAGACGCGAGGAGCGCACCTTGCGGGCGTAGCCGCGGTCCGAGTGCAGCCGCTGCTCGTGACGGCGGTAGCCGAGGGCGCCGCCGACGATCCCGAGGCCCAGCAGGTAGAGCAGGTTCGGCCACCACGGCGCCGTCAGCGGCGCCACCCCCAGGGCCGGCGCGTCGGCCTTGATGTAGCGGATGTCCGTGCCCAGCACCCGGAGCCCCGTGGCCTCGACCAGCGGGGCGTTGCGCGTCGAGCCGGTGGCCGAGAACTCGAAGGGGCCGGCGCTCAGCGTCCGGTAGGCGCGGGCCTGGGGATCGAAGTAGGCGACGCGGATCGGCGCGATCACGTACTTGCCGTCGGCCTGCGGCAGGATCGGGTAGCGGAAGGTCTTGGTGCCGCGCACGCCGTCGGCGGTGGCCCGCACCTCGTCCTTGACCTCGGGATCGAGGATGCGCAGCCCGGGCACGGCCGGCAGCACCGGTTTCTCGATCAGGCGGACGTTGCCGCTGCCGCCGATCCGCACCACCAGATTGACCGGCTCGCTGCC
>CAYNPF010000078.1:0-9202 GCA_964398895.1 uncultured bacterium | reverse complement strand
CCGCCAGTGGGGATCGTTCCAGGTCGGAACGACGAAGCGCAGCGTGCGCCCGACGATCTCGCAGTCCGGCACCTCGCGCACGCCGCCGACCACGTAGACCAGACGCATGGTCGTCCCGGCAGCGGTGTCGGAGAGCTCGAACCAGAGGGGGAAGCGGCCGTCGGGCCCTGTGACGGTGGCATCCCAGCGGCCCAGCATGGCACGACCGGGCCGGGCGGCGAGCGCCGGGGCGGACAGCGACAGGCACAGCAGGACGACGAGGAACCGGATGGAACGCGGCATGGGACGCTCCTCGGTGGCATGTGGCGCACGGCACGGGTCTCCGCGTCGCGCGATTCCCGCGGCGGCAGCATAGCCCGACGCCACCGCGGCGTCCGCCACGATCTGGAGCAGATGCTCGGGCAGGCGCATCCGTGCCGGGAGAGGCCGTTCTGGAGCGTCCGTGGAGGGCCGCGAGGAGGCCCGGAAGAGGTCCGGGGGCGCGAATCGGCCCGGGGAGGGCTATCCGGTCGTATGTCGCATAAGGGCTATTATGTCGAGTCAGGCATGGATGGCCCCGGCCGCTCTCCATGCCCGAAGAGCCGGGCCGCCCGCTGCGGGACTCTCCCCCGGGCTCGGGCGGCCCGCCCGGCAGCGCTACGCCGGGGCGACCACGAGGTTGAGCAGCTTGTCTGGAACGTGGATCACCTTGCGGATCACCTGGCCCTCGAGATGGCGCTGCACGCGCTCGTCGGCGCGGGCGGCCGCCAGGGCCTCGTCCTTGCCGGTGCCGCGGGCCAGCTCGAGCGTGCCGCGGAGCTTCCCGTTGACCTGCACGGCCAGCGTGACGGTGTCCTCGACGCAGAGCGCCGGGTCCCAGGTCGGCCAGGGCCCCCGCGCCAGGCTCTCGCCGTGGCCCAGGCGTCGCCAGAGCTCCTCGGCGATGTGCGGCGCGAAGGGCGCCAGGAGCAGCGCCAGGGACTCGAGTGCCGCGCGCGGGCGGCGCTCGAGACGCGTCAGCTCGTTGACGAGCACCATCATCTGCGAGACGGCGGTGTTGAACTTGAGCGCCTCGACGTCCTCGGTGACCTTCCTGACGCTCTGGTGCACGAGCCGTGCCGTCTCCGGGGCGACTGCTTCGTCCACGATCGCCGGGCTGAGGGAGCCGTCCTCCTCGACCACCAGCCGCCAGACGCGGTCGAGGAAGCGGGTGACGCCCTCCACCCCCTTCGTGCTCCACGGCTTCATCGCCTCGAGCGGGCCGAGGAACATCTCGTAGAGGCGCAGCGCGTCGGCGCCGTAGCGGTCAATGACGAGGTCGGGGTTCACGACGTTGCCGCGGCTCTTCGACATCTTGGCGTTGTTCTCGCCGAGGATGATGCCCTGGTGCACGAGCTTCGGGAACGGCTCGAGCGTGCTCACCACGCCGATGTCGTAGAGCACCTTGTGCCAGAAACGTGCGTAGAGCAGGTGCAGCACGGCGTGCTCGGCGCCGCCCACGTAGAGGTCCACCGGCATCCAGTACTTCTCGCGGGCCGGGTCCACGAGGGCCTCGGCGTTGCGCGGATCGAGGAAGCGCAGGTAGTACCAGCAGGAGCCCGCCCACTGCGGCATCGTGTTGGTCTCGCGCACCGCCGGCCTCCCCGTGGCCGGATCGGTGGTGTTCACCCAGTCGCTCAGGGCGGCCAGAGGCCTCTGCGGGCTCTCCCCCGTTCCCTTCGGCCGGAAGTCGCTGGTCTCGGGGAGCCGGACGGGCAGCATCTCCTCGGGCAGGGCGCGCGGCGCGCCGTCCACCCAGACGATGGGGAACGGCTCGCCCCAGTAGCGCTGCCGCGAGAAGAGCCAGTCGCGCAGCTTGTAGTTGACCGCCCGGCGTCCCCGGCCGGTCCGCTCCAGCCATTCGGTCATCGTCACGATCGCCACGTCGGGAGCGAGCCCGTCGAGGGAGAAGCTGCCGTCGGGCGTGTGGGAGTTGACCATCGTCCCGCGCTCGATCTCGACGAAGGCCGCCTGCGCGACGTCGCCGCCCGTGACCACCTCGACGATCGGCAGGTCGAAGGCCCGCGCGAACTCCCAGTCGCGCTGGTCGTGGCCGGGCACGGCCATGATGGCGCCGGTGCCGTAGCCCATCATCACGTAGTCGGCGATCCAGATCGGCAGCCGTCCGCCGTTCACCGGGTTGACCGCGTACGAGCCGGTGAAGACGCCGGTCTTCTCGCGGTCCGTCTCGGCCCGCTGCAGGTCGCTCTTGCGCGCCGCCTGCTCGCGGTAGGCGGCCACCGCGGCGGCCTGCTCGGGCCTGGTCAGCGCACCGACCAGCGGGTGCTCCGGCGCCAGCACCATGTAGGTGGCGCCGAAGAGCGTGTCGGGGCGCGTGGTGAAGATGCGCAGGTGGCCGTTCAGGCCCTCGAGCGGGAAGTCCACGTCGGCGCCGACCGAGCGGCCGATCCAGTTCCTCTGCATCTCGAGCGTGCTGGCCGGCCAGTCCACCAGCGCCAGGTCCTCGAGCAGCCGGTCGGCGTAGGCGGTGATCTTGAGCACCCACTGGCGCATCGGCCGGCGCACCACGTCGAAGCCGCCGACCTCGCTCTTGCCGTCCACGACCTCCTCGTTCGCCAGCACCGTGCCCAGCTCGGGGCACCAGTTCACCGGCACCTCGGCCACGTAGGCCAGGCCGCGCTCGAAGAGCCGGAGGAAGATCCACTGCGTCCAGCGGTAGTAGGCCGGGTCGGTGGTGTCCACCTCGCGGTCCCAGTCGTACGAGAGCCCGATGCGCTTCATCTGCCGGCGGAAGTTGGCGATGTTGCGGGCGGTCGTGATGGCCGGGTGCACGCCGGTCTTGACGGCGTACTGCTCGGCGGGCAGGCCGAAGGCGTCCCAGCCCGTCGGGTGCAGGACGTTGAAGCCGCGCATGCGCTTGTAGCGGGAGACGATGTCGGTGGCGGTGTAGCCCTCGACGTGCCCGACGTGCAGCCCGTCGCCCGAGGGGTACGGGTACATGTCCAGGCAGTAGTACTTGGGGCTCGCGCACGGGTCCTCGGCCCGGAAGGACTTGTGCTCCTCCCAGTGGGCCTGCCAGCGCGGTTCGACCTCGGCGAAGGGATAGTGGTTGCTCATGGGTGATCCGGGTCCTGGAGGGTGGTCGTGGCGTCGGAACCGCGCAGCTTACGGCATGGTGCGGCGCGAGTCACGCGCGGCCGCCTCAGTCGGCGCAGACCGCCCGCGTGGCCTGCTCGAGCACCGCCACCGCGTCGGCGCGGCCGCCCTTCCAGGCCGCCTCGGCGCGATACAGCGCGTCGAGGGCGGTCGCCAGACGCTTCGCCGGACGTCGCCGGGCCAGCGCCGCGCTCAGTTCGCGGTGGCGCGCCCAGCCGCCCAGCGCTCCGCCCACCAGGTTGGACAGGGCGAAGAGCACCGCGCCCTCCCCCGCGCCGGCGGTCAGCAGCCGCGACAGCGCGCGGCCCGCCTCGCGCGGCCGTCCTAGCGCCACCGCCGAGAGGTACGCGGGCAGGTCGGCGCCCACCACCGGCGCCAAGAGCGCCGCGGCGTGCTCGCGGGTCAGGCGGCGGCGACCCCGCGCGTCGGACGGGGCGATGACGTCGAGCTTCTCCAGCTCGTTGAAGAAGGTGAGCGGGTCGCCCTCGCAGGCGTCGGCCACCGTCTCGATCGTGCCCGGTCCCACCTCGAGGTCGCTGTCGGCCAGTCGGGCCTCGCCCCAGCGCAGCAGTTCGGCGCGGCCGGGCGGCTCGGCGACCCACAGCAGGCCGGCGGCGGCGCGCAGCGGCTCGAGACTCTTGCGCGGCGTGTCGGCCTCCGACTCGTGCAGCACCAGGCAGGAGCCGCCGGCGGGATGCGCCATGCCGGCGGCAAGCGCCGCCACGCGCTTCTCGCTGCGGCCGAGGTCCTCGATCTCGAGCACGAGGATGAGGTCGCGCGGGCTGAAGAGCGAGGCGCCCTGGTAGGCGGCGAGGATCTCCTCGACCCCGGCCTCGGCGGCGCGGAAGACGCGGCCCAGCGGCGCCTCGGGCACGGCCTTCGCCCAGGCCCGGCGCAACTCGGCGAGCAGCGCGGCCTTGAGGGCCTCGCTCGGACCCTCGAGGTAGAGCGCCGGCGGGAAGTCGCCGCGGCGGAAGCGCGCGATCAGCTCGAGGCCGTCGGCCCGGGCCACGCGGGCGCCGGCGCGCGCGGAGGCCGCGCCGGAACGCGCGCGGGGAGCCCGCCCCGGCGGTTTACCAGCCTTCGACCGAGCGGCTGAGGATCTCGTCGGCGAGCTTGGTGATGGCTTCCTTGCGTCCATCGAGCTCCGTCTGCGCCGCCTGGCCGGGGACGTCCACCACGAAGTAGTTGGCGGTCTTGACCAGGTCGGGCGCGTTCCAGATCTCGCGGTTCTTCACCTGGTCCTTGAAGACCACGGAGCAGCCGATCGTCACCCGGTACTCCTGGGCCCGGTTGGCGGCGGAGAAGCCGAAGACCGCGTTCTTGTAGCTGGTGATCCTGCCGCGGATGACCGCGTCGGCGGAGCGCTCGTCCACGATGCGCAGGTGGTTGTCCTTGACGAAGCGCTCGATCACCGCGTTGGTGATCTCCTGGTCGAGCGTGTACTCGGTCGTCCCGTTCTCGAAGACCGGGATGGCCACGGTCTTCAGGTGCGCGGGCAGCAGGGCCGTGCTCGTGGTGTAGGCGCACGAGCACGTGCCCAGCAGCACGACCGAAATCAGCGCGAGCCGCGCCCGCGAACGCAGGGAGACCGGCGTGGAGACCTACTCCGCTGGGGTCGGCGACTGCTCGCTCGGCCCGTGGATCTGGTAGAGCTTCATGCGGTAGCGGAGCTTGTCCCGCTTGAGGTTCAGGAGCTCCGCCGTCTTGGACTGGTTCCACTTGGTAGCATACGAGGCCCGCAGAATCAAGGATCGCTCGAGCTGCTCGACCAGCTCCTCGAAGGGGATCCCGCTCTCCGGCACGACGCCGTTCAGGCAGTCGTCCACGCGCTGGCCCATGGTCTGCTCGGCGTCGGGACGCGGCCGGGCGCCGAGCTTGAGGTGGGCCGGCTCCAGCCGTTCGCCGCTCTCCAACAGTACGGTGCGCTCGAACAGGTTCTTCAGCTCGCGGATGTTGCCGGGCCAGCCGTACTCGAGCAGGACGTGCTCGGCCGCCGGGCTGATCTCGCGGAAGTTCTTCTTGAACTGGCGGGAGAAGCGGTCCATGAACAGCTTGGACAGCGGCAGGATGTCCTCGCGCCGCTCGCGCAGCGGGGGCACGAAGAGGGGCACGACCTTGAGGCGGTAGTAGAGGTCCTCGCGGAAGCCCCCCTCCTGCACCGAGCGCTCGAGGTCCTGGTTGGTGGCGGAGATGATGCGGACGTTGACCGAGATGTCCTTGGTGCCGCCGACCCGCTTGAAGATGCGCCGCTCCAGCACGCGCAGCAGCTTGACCTGGAGCATCGGGCTCATCTCGCCGATCTCGTCGAGGAACAGCGTGCCGCCGCTGGCCAGCTCCAACAGGCCCTGCTTCTGGGCGCGGGCGTCGGTGAAGGCGCCCTTCTCGTGCCCGAACAGCTCGCTCTCCAGCAGCTCGCTGGGAATGGCGGCGCAGTTGATCTCGACGAAGGGCTTGTCGTGCCGCCCGCTCATGCGGTGGATGAGGTTGGCGAAGTACTCCTTGCCGGTGCCGCTCTCGCCCTCGATCAGCACGCTGGTGGTGTCGCCGCGGGCCACCTGCTCGGCGATCGAGTAGCACTCCTGCATGCGGGCGCTGGAGGAGTGCAGGTAGTCCTCGTCGGTGAAGGCGGTGTTGCGCAGCCGGCGCAGCTCGAGCCACATCTTCTGCGACTCCAGCGCGCGGGCCGCCAGCGCGAGCAGCTCCTCGTTCTGGAACGGCTTCTTGACGAACCAGTAGGCCCCGGCGCTCATCGCTTCGACCGCGGTCTCGATCTCGCCGAAGGCGGTCATCAGGATGACCGGGATCTCGGGGTGCGTCTGCTTGAGCTCGCGCAGCAGCTCGATGCCGGTGCCGTCGGGCAGTTTGAGGTCGAAGATCCCGAGGTCGGGCACGTCGTGTTCGAGCACCTGGCGGGTCTCGCGCAGCGACCCGGTGCTCTGCACCGCGTAGCCCTCGTCGCTGAGCGCCTTGCTGACGAAGTGGCGGATGGACTCCTGATCGTCCACCACCAGGATGTTGGCCTTGCTCATGACGTCCCTCCGTGGTTCTCCAGGGGCAGCTCCACCGTGAAGGTGGTGCCCCGTCCCGGTTCGCTGCTGACCGCCAGGCGCCCACCGTGGCGCTTGACGATGTCGTGGCTGATGTACAGACCGAGCCCGCTGCCGCCGGGCTTGGTCGTGGTGAAGGGTTCGAACAGCGTCTTCAGGGTCTCGGCGGCGATGCCGCTGCCGTGGTCCTCGACCTGGATCTGCACGCCGCCGGCGAGGCCGTCCGCCGCGGGGCCCGCCCCGTGCCCGCGCCGGCGCCCCGGGGTCGGCCCCGGCAGCGGCTGCACGCGGAGCCGGATCGTGCCGCCGGGCGAGGAGGCCTCGGCCGCGTTCTTGAGCAGGTTGATGAGCACCTGCTCGATCTGGTCGGGGTCGTGCGGCACCGGCGGCGTGCGCGGCGCCAGTTCCTGCTCCAGGGTGAGGCCGCGCTCGGCCAGCAGCGCCGCCAGGCACTGCGCGGCGCGCTGGGCGGTCTCGTCCACCGGCCGCACCAGCATCATGAATTGGCGCGGGTGGGTGATGTCGAAGAGGTCCTGGACGATGCGGTCGAGCCGGCGGATCTCGCCGAGGATGAACTCGATGTGCTCGCGCTGCGGATCGGCGGCGCTCACTCCGCGCGACAGGTACTGCACCCCGGCGGCGATGCCGGTGAGCGGGTTGCGGATCTCGTGGGCCACGCCGGAGGTGAAGCGCCCCAGCGCCGCCAGCCGGTCGAGCCGGCGGGCGTGCTCCTCGGCGCGCTTGAGCGGCGTGAGGTCCACGAAGGTGGCGATGGCGCCGTAGACGCCGCGGCGCTCGTTGCGCAGCAGCGAGGTGGTCAGGCTCACCGGCACCGGCGTGCCGTCGTGGGCGCGCAGCGCCACCTCCTCACGCACCGCCTCGCGGCCGTGCTCGAGCGTGGCGCGCAACGCCCCCTCCCCGTCGGGACCGACCAGCTCGCCGAAGGGGCGGCCCATC
This sequence comes from uncultured bacterium, assembly GCA_964398895.1. GTDB lineage: Bacteria > Eisenbacteria > RBG-16-71-46 > RBG-16-71-46 > RBG-16-71-46 > JANXPZ01. The sequence goes on along the minus strand of CAYNPF010000078.1, from coordinate 2,060 downwards.
ACGTCGGCCTCGGCGACGCCGAGCAGCTCCTCGGCGGCGCGGTTGAAGGTCAGCACCTCGCCCTGCATGTTCACCGCCACCAGCGCGCCGGCCATGCTGTCGAGCACGTGCTCGCGGAAGCGCTCGCTGCGGCGCAGCTCCTGGGTGAGGTTGGCGTTCTCGACCACCGGCGCGATGGACAGCGCGATGGACTCGAGCATGGTGACCTCGGCCTCGCCGAAGGCCGGGCCGTCGCCGCCGCCGGTGCGGGCGACGCCGAGCACGCCGAGCAGCGGCATGAACTCGCAGCGCAGGCAGTGCCGCTGGCGCTCGTCGCGCTCGCCGGCCCACTCCGCGCGGTCGGCGCCGGGCGGCGGGGCGAGCACGGCGGCGTCGCCGAGGATGCAGCGGGCGCCGCACAGCTCGTGGGTGTCACCGCCGGGCAGCAGCGTGTGGCTGCGCTGGAGCGGCACGCAGACCGCCGCGCCCAGGCCGCCGAGGACGTCCTGCAGCGGGTGACCCTCGGGCAGCAGGGCGAGCGGGTGGCGGCGGGCGGACTGCTGGGCGACCGTGCGGTTGAGCCAGAAGGCGCGGGTGACCGCGCCCGGCTCGCCGACCAGCGACAGCTCGAAGGGCACGCTGTGGTCGCGGGCGAGTCCGCGCGTCCAGACGCCCTCGAGCCGGTCGCGTTCGCCGTCGAGGAGGAGCAGGAAGACCTCCTCGAAGCCGAACGCGCGGGCGAGGTAGCGGGTCACGGTGCGCGCGGTCTCCCCCGCGTCCACCGCGTTCACCATGCTGCTGGCGACCTCGCGCAGCGACACCAGCTGCACGTTGGTCTCGATCAGCCGCCGGTGGCTGAGCTCGAGCTCCTCCACCAGCTCGGCGATGATCGCCCGCAGGGCGGGCGCGCCGGCGGCCCCGGGCACGGGACGGGCCTCGGCGCGGCCCGAGAGCCCCCGGACCTCGTCCACCCGGTGCATCAGCTCGCGCAACGACTCGCGCGGATCTTCGGACATGTTGGGCCGAACCCACCGGAGCGCCGGGGGACCGCGCCGTGGGGACGGCGACGGTCCGGCGCGGACGCGCCGGGTGCCGCACCGGCCACGGGGCTCGGCCGGTGCGACGGGTGTTCTTCGGCCGGTCGCGCGGGCTCAGGGCGGGGGAGCCGGTGCGCGCCGGGGGAACGGCTCAGCCGCTACGCGTCCACGAACTCCCGGACGGTGGCGGCCACGTGGCGGATCTGCTCCTCCGTGAGCTCGGGGTAGATGGGCAACGCGATGGTCTCCTTCGCGGCGGCCTCGGCGTGGGGCATCGAGCCCTCGCGGTAGCCGAGGTCGGCGAAGCACTGCTGGAGGTGGAGCGGCACCGGGTAGTAGACCTCGTGCCCGATGTTGCGCTCCGCCAGGAAACGGCGCAGCTCGTCGCGCTGCGGCACCCGCAGGACGTACTGGTTGTAGATGTGCCGCGTGCGCGGGTCGTGCCAGGGCCGCACGGCGCGCGAGCCCTCGAACAGCCGGTCGTAGAGCTCGGCGTTGCGGGCGCGCTTCTCGCTCCAGCGGTCGAGGTGCTTGAGCTTGACGCGCAGGACGGCAGCCTGCAGGGCGTCGAGGCGCGAGTTGGTCCCCACCACCGAGTGGTAGTACTTGGGCTCGGCGCCGTGGTCGCGCAGCAGCCGGATGCGCGCGGCCAGCTCGGCGTTCTGGGTGACGACCATGCCGCCGTCGCCGGCGGCGCCCAGGTTCTTCGAGGGGAAGAACGAGAAGCAGCCGAAGTCGCTCATCGAGCCCGAGCGCTTCCCCTCCCACTCCGAGCCGATGGACTGCGCCGCGTCCTCGATCAGGTAGGCGCGGTGCCGGTCGCAGATCGCCCGGACCGCCGGGACGTCGCAGCACTGGCCGTAGAGCGAGACCGCGATCACCGCCTTGGTGCGCGGGGTGAAGGCCGGCTCCAGCTTCAGGGGGTCGAGGTTGAAGGTGCGGGGATCGATGTCCACGAACACCGGGGTGGCGCCCATGTTGGAGATGACGCCGGCGGTGGCGAAGAAGGAGTAGGCGGTGGTGATGACCTCGTCCCCCGGCCCC